>JAFSOM010000358.1 GCA_017447005.1 Oscillibacter sp. | reverse complement strand
CGGTTTCCCCGGACTTTGCTGGCTTCTCCGCCGTCAGTAAAAAGGAGAATGCGCTTTACAACGCTTTCGGAATCATTTATACTATCTCCATAAACGGAATCAGGAGGAGGAAACGGGTGACTACAAAACAGATGGATTATATTCTGGAACTGGCGCGGACGCTGAATTTTAACCGCGCCGCTGAAAATCTGTTCGTTTCCCAGCCGACCATGACGTATCAAATCAGCGCGGCGGAAGATGAGATTGGCTTTCGCATTTTTGAGCGCTCCGGGCGGGGCGCATCCCTGACCCCGGCGGGAAGCCAGTTCGTCACGGAACTGCAGGCAATTCGGCGGCGTCTGAAACAGGCGGTGGAACAGGGACAGAATTTCAGCGCGCGCTATCAGGAGGACATACGAATTTCCCTGCCCATCCGTTCCGCCGTCTGCTTTTTGCCGGAAGCGATTCAACAGTTTGCCGTCACTCATCCGACCGTATCCGTTTCCCCGTGGTTTAATTGGGACGGCTGTATCCCTTCCTTTCTGAATTTCGAGCGGGACATCGCCTTCGCTATGAAAGAGGAAGTTCGCCGGATTCCCAATATCGCCGTTCATCCCCTGTTCCAAAGCCGCATTTACCTGATTGCGAATCCTTCTGACGAACTGGCGGGAAAAGAATTTGTGACGGCGGATGATTTGCGGGGCCGGACGCTGATGGTGGGCGGCGGGTCGCCTCCTGTCCTGCGCATGGTACAGCGACGGGTTATCGACGGCGGAGAGGTTTCATGGTTCAACAGCCACGACCATGACACCACGCTGACCAATGTCGCCGCCGGGCGCGGCGTATGTCTGGCTCCGGGATTCCTGAACGACCGCAACCCGCGTTTCAGGTGGATTCCCTTTGACTGTGAGGAGACTATTCCCTGCGTACTCTGTACCCATAAGAACGACAGGCGGGAGAGCGTGAGGTCTTTTATTGCCGCGATACAAAGTCTGTATTGTGAGCGCGCGTCTTTTCCGGTATAGGCGGCTTTTACGCATTACTCCCTTACGCGTATGGGACACGCAACGCCTTTGTCAGCGGAGGAATCTGATAAAGTGAAATCTTTAGGCAAGACAAACTTTAGAATGAGGATACGCGTATTCGGCGATAACCGAACCCCGGATGCGCAGCATATGGCTCAACATTTTGACTTGGCAAAAGTTACGATATTTTTTGGAGTTTTTGGCTATAACGTCAGATTTTTCAATTAGTATTGACAGTAATCTGTGAAAATTTTATAATAATGTTGTCATAGGTATGCCTGAAAGCGGAAGATTAGAAAAGGGGGAAAAGAATGTTATCCATTAACATGGACGATGTCATCGCGGTAATTTCCAGTTGCCGGAATTACCTCATTGCAATGGCGGCCTTTCTCATTCTGGCGCTCATTGCGACGGTTGCCGTAAAAGGGCTTGCCCATCCGAAACGGGCGCTTGCGCGGGCGGGAAGCTGGCTTTCCTGTCTGGTCGCGGTGACGGTTGCGCTGAACCTGATGTGTGCGGGGCCTCTCGCGTCTCTGCTGACGCTGATTTCCGGCAAGGGAACGATTTCGCAGGAATCATCTGGGACGGCGAACGCGCTTTGCGTGGAGCTTGCCGAGGAAGGAATTGTCCTGCTTCAGAACGACAACGGCCTTCTGCCGCTGGGCGGGGACGCGAAAGTCAACGTCTTTGGCTGGGCGTCCGTTTCTCCGGTCTACGGCGGCACGGGTTCCGGCGGGCTGTCGGATTCCATCCCCAAGACGGATTTGCTGACGGGGCTTGCCAACGCCGGAATCGCGGTCAATCAGGAGCTTGCGGACTTCTACGCCGCGTATATGCCGGAACGCCCGCAGTTGGGCTATGATGTCCATACTTGGGACTTGCCGGAGCCGCCCGCGTCCGCGTACCCGGACGCCCTGATTTCCGGCGCGAAAGACTTCTCCGACACGGCGGTAATTGTCATTTCCCGGATTGGCGGCGAGTTTGCCGACCTGCTCCACGATATGGACCTTATCAATACCAATCCCAAGGAAAGTTATAAGGACAATTCTACCGAATACGCGGATTTCCCCGTTGGAACGCACTATTTAGAGTTGTCCCAATCCGAGCGGGACATGGTGGAGCTTGTCTGCGATAATTTCGATAACGTCATTCTGGTCTACAACAGCGCCAACACGCTGGAGCTTGGCTTTGTGGATGAGTTCGACGCCATTCAATCCGTGATTTGGTGTCCCGGCTCCGGTCAGACGGGCTTTGACGCGCTGGGCGAAATCCTTACTGGCGCGGTGAATCCCTCCGGACACGCGGCGGATACCTTCGTCTATGACCTGACGAAAGCGCCGTATTATAACAACATCGGGGACTTTGCCTACACGAACGCGGACGAGTTCGCCACCCTGTCTGCGAACCTGTTCAACCCGTCCGAAACGCTGACGATTGTCCCGCATTTCGTCAATTACGTTGAGGGCATTTACGTCGGCTACCGCTTCTATGAGACAGCGGCGGCGGAAGGCCTGATTGACTACGACGAGTACGTACAGTATCCCTTTGGGCACGGCCTGTCCTACACGACATTTACGCAGGAAATGAGCGATTTGGAAGTCACCGATAACGCGGTAAACTTCACTGTCACCGTCACGAATACGGGAAGCGTCCCCGGCAAGGAAGTCGTGCAGATTTACAGCAATCCGCCCTATACGAACGGCGGCATTGAAAAGGCGTCCGCGAATCTGATTGACTTTGAAAAGACTTCCCTGCTTGCGCCGGGGGAGAGCGAAACAGTCCCCTTCTTCATTCCCAAAGAGGATTTAGCTTCTTATGATTATCTGGGCGGCGGGTCTTATGCGCTGGAAGCGGGCGAATACGTCCTCTCCGCCGGAATGGACTCCCATACCGCCTACGACAGCAAATCCTTTACCGAGGATACGGATACCGTCTACGGCGCGGACAACAAACGAGATTCCGACGTACAGGCGGCGGTCAATGTTTTCGACTTTGCAAGGGGTACGGTGGAATATCTCTCCCGCGCTGACGGCTTCGCCAACTACGAAAGCGCGACGGCGGCTCCGTCCAATTACGAAATGACCCACGAGGCCAAGGCCACGTTCCTGAACACCGACAATTTCAACCCTGATGATTTCAACAATCCGGAGGACGCAATGCCCGTAACGGGCGCGTCTAACGGCGTAGTCCTGAAAGACCTGCGCGGCCTTGCCTACGACGACCCAAAGTGGGACGAACTGCTGGACGAAATGACCGTCGCGGACATGGACAACCTGATTGCGCTGGGCGGCTACCAGACCTATCCCGTAGAACGTATCGGCAAGGTGACGACGTTCGACTTTGACGGCCCCGCCAATATCGTCAACAACTTCACGGGCGTCGCCTCCATCGGTTTCCCGTCGGAAGTGATTATCGCGTCCACATTCAATAAGGAACTGGCG
This sequence comes from Oscillibacter sp., assembly GCA_017447005.1. GTDB lineage: Bacteria > Bacillota > Clostridia > Oscillospirales > Oscillospiraceae > Oscillibacter. The sequence goes on along the minus strand of JAFSOM010000358.1, from coordinate 1,022 downwards.
GAACAGTTCGGAGACAGTATCGGGACTATGGCGAACGAAATGGACACGTCCGGATGGTACGCTCCCGCGATGAACTGCCACCGCTCCGCATTTGACGGCAGAAACTTTGAGTATTATTCCGAGGACGGCGTTTTAGCCGGAAAGATTTCCGCCGCCTCCATCCGGGGCGCGCAAAAACACGGCGTCTACGCCTATATGAAACACTTCGCCATGAACGACCAGCAGATTTCCCAGAACTATATGCTCTGCACATGGAGCAATGAACAGGCAATCCGGGAAATCTATCTGAAACCCTTTGAAATCAGCGTGAAAGAGGGAGACTGCAAGGCGGTCATGTCCGCGTGGAACTACATCGGCAACACTTGGGCCGGGGCCTGCGCTCCCCTGCTGAAAACGGTTCTGCGCGGCGAGTGGGGCTTCCGGGGACTGGTCTGCACAGACGGTTTCCACTGGTTCTGGTACATGGATTCTGACCAGGCCATCCGGGGCGGCAGCGATATGATGTTGAAGAACTTTGACATGGAGACGAACCATGTCTCCGACCAGACCAGCGCCACCAGTGTTCTCGCTATGCGGAACGCCAGCCACGACATTCTGTACACGGTAGTAAACAGCCGCGCCTATGACGAGGCGAACCTGAACAGCGCTCCGCCCGCGTGGCGAACCATTATGACGGCGGCGGACGCGGTTGTGGCGGTTCTGGTTCTGGGTCTTGGGTATCTGGCGGTCAGAAAATACCGGAAGGAAACCGCGCAATAAGGCGATATAGCGACGCCGAAAGAAAAGAGAGGCGGAGGCCGCGAAATATGGCCTCCGCTTTTCATTCGCCGCTTATCCGTTTTGCGCTAACGCCTGATATAGCTTCATCAGTTCTGCGACGCACTGGCTTTCGCTGGTACGGGCGGGATGTCCCTTGACAAAGCCATAAGCGTCCATGACAGTGCGGTCGTTGTCCTGATGAGCTTTCCGCAGTTCCGGGGGCATAGCTAATTCGTCGTACAAATTCGCAAAGCTGGAATCGG
>JAFSOM010000357.1 GCA_017447005.1 Oscillibacter sp. | reverse complement strand
TCGCCTTTGTCGCGTCCACTACCGTGACCCGGAAGTCCCTGAGCCACTCCGGACGCTCCACGAGATATTCATGCTCCCGACAGAAATGAACCGTCAGCCATTCCACCCACGCCGCGCTTTTCGCAACCCGCTGATAAAGGGCAACTTTGCTCATTGGAAAATCTCCGGTCATCTTCAAAAACGCCGCCGTATGCCCCAATGTCCCCAAATCTGCCCATAACAGCAATACCCGAAGCAAATCTTCCGGCGTTTTCAGGTAATCCCCCGTCCGTCGGAACGCGTTCAACTCCCGCGCCTTTTCCTGCCAGCCTTCCGGCAACAAATCCGTGATGAATTTCATATCCCCGCTCATAATATCGCCCCTTAATTATCTTACCACGTTTCGCTTGGATATGAAACCTTTTTAGCTTAACGCCTGTGCCTTCCCCCGGCCCGCTGTTAGTTACATAGCTCAACTGATAGGGCGAAATATTGAGTTGTTTCGCCAGAATTTGACGGTCTCCGCTCGCTTGGTTAAGCATATAGATAAAGTCGGAGTTTTCAAAAATGTTTTGGATTTCCCGCGAACTGAGCAAATCGTTGGGTAGGACAAAGGTGCCTTACCGCCCCCCGGCGGCAGGTTTCCTACACCCTCCCCCGGAACCGGACTTACCCGTCTCCAAGTATCCGGCTCCCCATCAATTATTCACATATCACTTGTGTTCGTGGATTTTTCTGTGGCACTCGCTACAGACTACGAGCGTTTTGCGCCGCTTCTTTTTCATGACGGTTTCCCACAGAGAATCCCCAAGCTCTTTCAGACTGCGGACCACATGAACTTCGTACAGGTCCGCGCTTTTCGTCCCGCAAAGTTCGCAGATATGCGCGTTGAGTCTCTGACGGACAGTCGTTTTCCAGTTATACTTTGTTCTCTGGAATACGGTATCCGTCAGGAAACCGCGTTTGCAGTCCGCGATTTTTACGGGGCGACGGTATTTTGTGCCGCTTTTCGTTTCGTAAGGAACCGACCACGTTTTTCCGTCCTTGTACTGACGAATGATTTTGCGGATACTGCTTTTGTGCTTGTTCGCTATGGTTTTCAGGCAACTGTACTCCATGAGGTAGCAGAAATAATCCAGCGTATGATAATCGCACGCAAGATTATAGTAATTGCATAACCCTCTTGCTTCGGAGTTATAGTGTTCCACAATTTCACTGTCGGAGAGGTTGAGCAACGCGGTCCGGTGAATCGGCTTGAATTTGCCGTCCGGCTCCTGCCGGATAACTTTCTTCGCAAACAGGAAACGCTCGATTTTGTCCTTATGCGGGACTGTTAGCGCAACTTTCCCATTAAGGGAACGCGTTTTGCGCCATGTCCCGTTTTTCATTCTGTGTCCTTTCACCTGCTGATTCCTGCGGACGCAGATGTCGTAGCCGAGAAAGCGCACGTTTTGTGAACTGTGCGTGATGAGCGTCTTTTCCTCGCTGAGCGTCAGTTTTAACTCCGTTTTGAGGAAATCGGCGATTTCCGCTTTTAATTCCTCGCATTCCCGTTTTGTTCCGCATACTCCGGCCAGCCAGTCGTCCGCGTAGCGGACAAACGTAAACTTTTTATTGTCAGCCGGTTTTGCGGGCAGTCGGAGAATGTCTTTTTGGAGTTGCTTATACTGACGGATGAGGTTTTCCCGTTCCTCTCCAGCCGTATGGTCAATCCAGTACGAGAGCTTTTTCATTTCTCTTGAAACGGCGTCGTATTCCGGGGCGCGGAGAGCGGACCTTGGACGGGCGAAACGGACGCTGATTTCCGTCAGTTTTCTGTCCAGTTCGTTCAGGTAGACGTTCGCAAGAATCGGGGAACAAATGCCCCCTTGCGGCGCGCCGGAATAAGTTTTGTTGTATTTCCAGTTCTCGACATAGCCCGCTTTCAGGAATTGACGAATGACGTTCAGAAACTTGCTGTCCTTGATTTTCTTCCCCAGAATCGCAATGAGCGTTTCGTGATGGATATTGTCAAAACAGCCCTTAATGTCGCCTTCGATGAACCACGCCGCGCCTGTAAAGTCTCTGGACATCTGGCGCAACGCGGTATGACAACTCCGGTTAGGCCGAAAGCCGTGGGAATGATTGTCAAATGTCGGCTCATAAACGGCTTCCAGAATCATCCTGACCGCTTCTTGCAGGAGTTTGTCGCGGAAAGACGGTATCCCAAGGGGGCGTTCGCCTCCGTTCCGCTTCTTGATATACTCCCGTCTGACTGGCTTTGCCTGATAAACGCCGTCTTTCAGGTCCTGAATCAGCTTTTGTACATACTGTTCGCTGAATCCGTCGGCGGTGTCGCTGTCCGTTCCTTCGGTCAGCGCTCCCTTGTTTGCGTAAAGTTTCTGATAAGCGGCGTAGTAAATATCTTCGCGCAGCAAATATCTGTAGAGCCGCGTGAATACGCCGTCCGGGTGGTTGGTCGAACACTTTGCGATACGTTCTAAAATTTCGGATGTCGGTTTCATTGAGGTTTCTCCTCCCTTCCATTCCTACATTTTAGAGGTAACTGACTGGCCCCCTTCGCCGCGTAGACGCCATTAACGTCCTCAGACTAATACGGAGCCTCCGTTGCCATATCCGGTCTTTTGACCGGACTTAGGCAATCCCCGGTTAGCGTTGAGCATAGGTAAGTGAAGATTGTCGGAATACGCTTTCGGTTCGTTATGACGTGTTCTCACGCCTGTTTCACAACGGAATGGCAGTTGTTCGGTCATCAAAGAGAACCGGACAGCGTTGTGACGCGGTTTTCAGGACTGCTACCCGCGCCCGCAAAAAACGGGAACTGGAACCTTGCGTTTGCCAAACCCAGACTTATCCTCATATCTTCTTTTCATTGGGGCGCAGTCGCGCCGTCAGTCCTTTGGCGACTAACCCCTTTTCCGTCATGCGATGGTCCCGTATGGCCTTTCGGTCAAGTCGGTAAGACGGATTGCTTCGCGCACTGCCGTGCGCGGCGATACCTTAATTCGCTTTGCTCAACGCCCTATCCGGGCGCAAGTCCACGTTCTGCGTCAGCCCGGTGCAACAGCCTCCGTACTTTCTGACACGTTTCCAGAGCGTAAACAGGAAGTTTGCGCTGTATTCGTGCTGAAACAGAAGGTAGATCTCGTCAATGAAAATGAAAGTATTCTTACCCTTCGCCCTATTTGCCGTTATCCTGTTCAGGAT
>JAFSOM010000356.1 GCA_017447005.1 Oscillibacter sp. | reverse complement strand
GCACATTGCCGGGGCCGTCGGCGAAAGAATCGCGGCGGCGTTGCGTCATTGGAAACTGGTATTAGCGAAAGGCTATCACTTCCGCCTGTTCTTCCGCGAAAGCGTTCGTATAGTAGTCAAACGAATCCGCTTCCTCCGGCGAAAGTTCTTCCGAGGATTTCAGCGTCATTTCGCCGTCCGCTACGTCGTATGTCTCCAATACGGGGGTTTTGCCCTCAATATTCATGTCCACAAGCTGGTAGAGTTCTCCTACGCCGTCATGGACGACCAGTTTCCCGGCGGTATGATTCCCTCCGAACAGAACCGCCTCTTCCGTGTACGCGAGCGGATACGCCGTCCCGGTGGAACCGACGGAAGCGATGAATTTCACTTCCCCGTCGGCGTACTGGAAAATGTCCGCCCCCATCGTCTGACCGTCCGCGTAGACGAACGATTTCTTAGTCACGGCAAGGAGTTTCTCCCCCGTCCCGCACGCGAACTGCGCCCATGCAAGCGTGTCCTCGCTCTCCGTTTCCAACTCGGCGACTTTGTCCTGATACGCCGCCGTAACCGCGTCGCTTGCGTTCTCCGCGCTTTCCGGCGTTGTGTCCGCAGGGGCGGACGGCGTTTTCCCGGCGCAGGCCGCAAGGCTCACGCAAAGCGTCGCCGACAGAATCCAGACAAACAGTTTCTTCATGGTTACATCCTTCTTTCTTTGAAATCGCCTTTTGGCTTATAACTCGCGCATTTCAGCGTGTCCGTCCTCGTCACACGCCACAACAATGAAATATTCGTTCCCGTCCCCGTCCGTCAGAATTACGGCGTTTTCTCCGGGTTCCCGAATCATCATGCACAAGACCCACGGGCCGTCCGGGGCGCGGCGGATTTCCGCCGTACTGATGTTCGCGTTCTCCACCCGCACGGTAAAGGAAACGTCCGTGGGATACTTTTCCTCATCCAACTGGAAATAGATATTTGCGTTCATGCTGGGCGCGGTCAGGACTTGCGCGACAAAAAGAACTGTCGCCGCGATACTGATTACAGAAGCCGTAAGAATCGCTTTTTTGTTGCGGAAAATGCCGAAAATCAGAAGCGGGATTTGACCGAAACAGAACAGCGCCGAAATGAAATAGTTCGGGAAATGCCTCCATGTATCCTGCGCGTAACTCACGCCTAAAAACGCCAGCAAAACCAGCATGAGCGACAATATCAGGGCGGATAAAATATTATCCTTTTTGACATGCCAACCAATAAAGGCGGCGGGTAGGGTCAACAGCGTAATCCTGAACCAGTACGGGTAATACATGAACAGCCGCCAGCCCATCCAACTGAACGGCACCTGAAGGAGATACACGAGCGGCTGTGAAATCAGGAAAAAGACAAATGTTTTAAGGGCGGCTTCCTTCGGCGTTTCACAGTTCGTAATAATCACGATTGCGCACAGTATCCACGCCTCAAGGGTGACGGCGATTTGATGGAAAGAGTTCCCGTCTGGAACCCATATCGCCATGACCGCCGTGAAAACGCCCGCAATCACGGCGAATGCAATCGTGACCTTCCACGTCATTTTGATTCCGCCGAACAGTTTTCTTATCATATGATTCATACGCTGTCCTCGATTCCTTGTTATGTGAAAAGCGGAGGGTGGGCGCGTAAACATTCCGTCCCCCGCTCAGGAGAGGGCGTTACGTTACCCGACCGGCGATTCAGTCCGCTTTGTCAAGGCCGCTTACGCTGATAATCCGCAGCAGCGGAGCGTCAACCTGTTCGATTCCGTCAAAATTTACGTCCAAGAACCAGATGCTTCCCGTCGCCATGCAGATTCCCTGTCCATTGAAAAACAAATCGCGGCAGTCCTCTTCTTCCATTGCCGCCCTGTCGTCGTCAGAGACAACTTTATCGCTCATATAGGATAGAAATTCCTCCGCGTTGTTCACTTTTACGTCGGGATACATCGTAATCGGATAACGAATCATCGCGGAGAGAGTTTTCCAGTCCTCGTCAAGATAGGCCTGACGGGCTTTAGACGCGAACTCCTCCACTTCTTTTTTATTCAGCGTTGTGACGCCAGAGTAGGCGTTATCGCCTCCGTCGGATTGCGTGAAACGGCAGTCAGCCGCTTGCGGTTCCTTTTCGTCGTACCACGTCAGATAGCCATCGCGGAACATGAAATAGCCGCTCCCATTGTCCCAGATAACCTTGTACTGTTCCGGGCCGCCGTCATCGGGGAACGTAACCTCGACTTTTTCGCCGTTTTCGTAGGATAGAATCTCATCCTGTGCGCCCGCTACCGCTTTCATTCTCCACTGCATGGCGGAGTTATAACTTCCGCCCCAGTGAATAAGGACATCATAGACGCCCGTTTCGGCTGTCTTTTTAACGCTCATTACGGCTCGCTGGCTTACTTCGTCCTGCCATTCTCCGACAAATTCCTCGCCCGTAAAGCCGGACGCGTCCAGCGCCCACCCCTGATTCACCGTCACAAGGG
>JAFSOM010000355.1 GCA_017447005.1 Oscillibacter sp. | reverse complement strand
CGAAGAGGAATTGCAAAAAGGCCTCAAACTTAAAGAAGGTACCCACGACCGTCTCGGTACGGTTCTTATTTCTAATGGCATTATCACCGAATCGCAGTTGATAGAGGCCATGCAGATGCAACTCGGCATCGAGTTCATCGACCTGACCCGTTATCCCATCCCTACGGAACTTGCGCAGGCCATGCCGAAAAACCTCGCCCGTCAATATCAGGTGGTGCCCGTGCGCATGGTCAAGGACGAGCTTTACCTCGCCATGAGCGACCCCATGAACTTTATCGCCATTGAGGAAGTGCGGAAAGCCGTCCGTAAGAAAATTGTGCCCATGGTGGCGACGGCGTCCGGCGTGGAGCACGCGATACAGATACTCTACAGTAACGAGAACGCCGCCAAAGCCATTGAGGACATGAAACGGGAAGCCGCCGCAAACGGTGAAACCTCGTCCGCGCCGGACTTGAACTTTGTCACAACCCAGTTGGGAGACGATTCCATCAACAGCGCGCCGACTATCCGGCTTGTCAACTCCATGATTGAGCGCGCCATACAGGAACGCGCCAGCGACATTCACATCGAGCCGCGGGAGAGCGGGCTGTACGTCCGTATGCGCATTGACGGCGTTATGCAGGAAATTTTGACGGTGCCGAAGGATATTCAAAGCTCCGTGATTTCCCGTATCAAAATCATGAGCGCCATGGACATCGCCGAACGGCGCGTCCCGCAAGACGGACGATTCAATGTGCAGTCGAAGGAAAAGGCCGTGGACTTGCGCGTGTCGACGCTCCCGACGGCGTTCGGAGAGAAAATCGTGCTCCGTCTGCTGGACAAGTCCGGCGGTTACGTCAGCCGGGAGGCCATCGGACTGAGCGGCCCCGACCTTGTACATTATGAGCAACTTTTGAAAGTCCGCAACGGCGTGGTGCTTATCGTCGGCCCGACGGGAAGCGGCAAAAGTACCACCATGTACGGCATGATTAACGAACTTAATACGAAGGAAGTCAACCTTGTGACGCTCGAAGACCCGGTTGAGTATAACATTGAGGGCATTAATCAGGTACAGATTAACGAGAAAATCGGCATGACGTTCGCCAGCGGTTTACGGGCGATACTCCGTCAAGACCCCGATATTATCGCGGTAGGCGAAATCCGCGACGGCGAAACCGCTGATATTGCCATGCGTTCCGCCATTACGGGCCACGTCGTGCTGTCCACCATCCACACCAACGACGCCGTAGGCGCGATTGACCGCTTGCGCGATATTGGCGTTGAGCCGTACATCATCTCGGCGGCGTTGCGCGGCGTTATCTCACAGCGTCTTGTGCGGCGGGTGTGTCCGCACTGCCGACAGGCCTATACGCCCGACGAAGACGAACTGCGTCAACTGGGTTTGGAAGGCCGTACCGATTTGAAATTCTATCGCGGCGTGGGCTGTCCCGAATGCTTTAATACCGGCTACCGGGGCCGTATCGCCGTGTTTGAAATGCTCCTCATTACGCCCCGCGTCCGTACCCTGATTTATGAGCAGAAAGGCCGCGACGCTATCGAAAAGGAGTTGAAGCGTCCCGAAAGCGGCTTTGTCTCCATGCTTGATAACGGCGTAAGACTGGTTCTCGACGGCATTACAAGCAGTGACGAGGTGCTCCGCGTCGTCCATGGGGACGTGTAAGACAGTGACAAGGCGTTCCGCGTCGTTGGGAGGACGTATAATCGGAAAAACGGAAGGAGAAAACAACTATGATGACAGTGGACGAACTGGTAGCCAAGGCCAAGCGCGACGGCGCGTCGGACGTACATGTGATTGAGGGACTGCCGCCGAAGTACCGCCTTGACGGTCAGGTGCAGGACATGGACACCCAGATTATGACGCATGACGACTGCGTGTCCATCGCCATGTATCTGGCGGGCGCCAAGGGCTACGAGCAGTTCGACGAAGTGGGAGAGTTCGACGGCGCCGGAACTTACGCCGGGAACCGTTGCCGTATCCATCTGTTTAAACAACAGGGAAACCCGTCTCTCGCGCTCCGTCTTTTGCGGGAGGAGATTCCCAAACTTGAGAATCTCGGCGTGCCGCCCGCCGTACTGAAATTGACCGACCTGCATAAAGGAATCGTACTGGTTACGGGCGAAACCGGCTCCGGCAAATCGACGACCCTTGCCGCCCTGCTGGATTCCATCAACCACCATTACCGCAGTCATATTGTGACGCTGGAAGACCCGATAGAGTACCTCTACAAGCCGGACTTGTGCGCGATTAACCAGCGGGAAGTGGGCAAGGATACGGCGAGTTTCGCGGAGGGCTTGCGGGCCAGTCTGCGCGAAGACCCCAACGTGATTCTCATCGGCGAGATGCGCGACCGCGATACCATCGAGACCGCCATCACCGCCGCCGAAACCGGTCACCTTGTCTTTGGCACGTTGCACACCGGAAGCGCGTCCGACTCCATTGACCGTATGGTACAGGTATTCCCCGCCGACGCCCAGACGCAAATCCGCTTACAGCTCTCTATGACCTTAATGGCCGTCCTGACCCAGCAACTGATTCCCAAAAAGGGCGGCGGACGCGCTCTGGCCTGCGAACTGATGATTGTCACCGACGCCATCCGGAATCTTATCCGCGCCGGGAATACGCCGCAAATCGCAAACGCCGTCGCCACGTCAGCCGCTATCGGCGGACAGACCATGGACCAAGCGTTATTAAAACTCGTGCGCGGCGGACTGGTCGCCAAGGACATGGCCGTGCATTACGCGCATAACGCCGACTACGTGAAGAAGAACTGCTAATCGCGCAATTCCGGAAAACGCTTATGCCTGACTGCCCACGATTTGGAAGGAGGCGATTTTATGGCGCAGTTTAAATACGCGGCCCTTTCGCGCAACGGCGAACGCGTCAACGGTATCATTGAGGGCTATAACGAACTCGACGCGGCGGCGCGGGTCAAGGAGACTTGCAGCGTTAT
>JAFSOM010000354.1 GCA_017447005.1 Oscillibacter sp. | reverse complement strand
TCCCCCCTCTGTCACTTCGTGACATCTCCCCCCGTTCCGGGGGGCGACTTGGGGCGCTTTATTCGTTCAGTCACATTTATTTTTCCGCAGTTCCTTACGGAAACGCGCCACGCCGCAATTGCGTAAGCGTAAAGGAAAACGCCCTGTCCCGCTTGGAGACAAGGCGTTTTTTGTCGCGCTTATTTCATCAGTTCACAGACAAGGTCAGTGTATTCGGAGGGGTCGTCGAGGGGCAGTCCCGCGATAAGCAACGCTTGGGAGTAGAGCAGGGACGCGTATTTCTTCGCCTTCTCCGCGTCATCCGTTACCGCCTGTTCCAGCGCCGCGAAAGCCGGGTGTTCTACGTTCAATTCCAGAATGCGCCCGGCCTGCAAGTCCATGTCCGGCTGAATCGTATGGAAGTATTTTTCCATCTCGAAACTCATGCCCTCCGCCGTCAGACAGACAGGGTGCGATTTCAGACGCGTGGACGCCCGCACTTCCTTGACCTTCTCGCCGAGCGTCTCCTTGACAAAATCAAACGTCGCCTTATGCGCTTCGGCGGTTTCCTTGGCCTTTTCGCCGTCGCCCTCTTCGATTTCCTGGTCGAGAACCGAACGGAACTCTTTCTCCCGATACGTGCGGAGCGTCTGCGCGCAAAATTCGTCGACTTCTTCCGTAAAGTACAGAATTTCCGCGCCCTTGTCTTTGAGCAGTTCCGTCTGCGGGAGACGGTCGATTTTCTCCGGCGTCTCGCCGACGGCGTAATAGATATACTTTTGCTCTCCGGGCATACGGTCGGCGTACTCCGCCAGCGTCACGGGCTTTTTCTCCGTGGACGAGTAGAACATCAGCAAATCCTGTAAGGCGTCCTTATGCGCGCCGTAGTCGCTGACAAGGCCGTATTTCACCTGACGCCCGAACTGCTTCCAGAACGTCTCATATTTCTCGCGGTCGTCCTCGCGGAGTTTTAAGAGGTCGCTCTTGACCTTCTTTTCCAAATTCCCGCCGATAACTTTTAACTGTCGGTCATGCTGAAGCAGTTCGCGGGAGATGTTCAGGGAGAGGTCGGGGGAGTCCACGACACCGCGCACAAAACGGAAATACTCCGGGAGCAAGTCCGCGCACTTGTCCATGATGAGCACGCCGTTGGAGTAAAGCTGTAGGCCCGCCTGATAGTCTTTCGTGTAGAAGTCATACGGCGCGGCGGCGGGGATAAACAACAGCGCCTTATAGGTCACGGCGCCTTCCACGGATACCGTAATCACGCGCAGAGGTTCGCCGTAATCGTGGAACTTGTCGCGGTAGAACTTGTTGTACTCTTCGGCCTCGACTTCGCTTTTACTCCGTTGCCAAAGGGGCACCATAGAGTTCAGCGTGTCCTCTTCCTGATAGGTTTCATACTCCGGCTTATCGTCGGGGGAATCCTCTTTCTTACGCGTCTTGCTGACTTCCATCCGAATCGGGAAACGGATATAGTCGGAGTATTTGCGCACGAGAGACTGAATTTTCCAGTTTTGCAGAAACTCGCCGTAATTTTCGTCATCGGTGTCGGGCTTGATGTGCAAAATGATGTCCGTACCGGCGGCGTCGCGGGTCGTTTCCTCGATAGTGTAGCCGTCGGCGCCGTCGGATTCCCATTTCCACGCGGTTTCCTCGCCGTACTTGCGCGTGACAACGGTGATATGGTCGGAAACCATGAACGCGGAGTAGAAACCCACGCCGAACTGTCCGATAACGTCGGTATCCTTGGCGTCGTCGCCGATTTCCTGCTTGAAACGGAACGAGCCGGAAGAGGCGATAACGCCTAAATTGTCGTCCAAATCGGCGCGGTTCATGCCGATACCGTTATCGGAGACGGTAAGCAGGCGCTTGTCGGCGTCGACCGTGAGCCGGATTTGAAAGTCCTTGCGCTCCATTCCGACACCGGAATCGGTCAGCGCCTGATAGCAGAGCTTGTCGCAAGCGTCGCTGGCGTTGGAAATCAATTCGCGGAGGAAAATTTCCTTGTGCGTGTAGATAGAGTTAATCATCAGGTCAAGCAGACGTTTCGACTCGGCCTTAAATTCCTTCTTTTCCATGGCGGAGAATGACACTTCCTTTTTATGATAGCCCGTCGCAACGGGCGGATTTACAGAGATTTCAAGTAATGCCATTAATTTAGAGCGTTTGCAAACCCCTCCCCCTCTCCCCCTCCCCTTTCAGGGGCGGGGGAAAAGGCTTTGGAAGCGCTTTCAGGTTCCGGCAAGTCTCCCCTGAAAGGGGGGATTTAGGGGGTTCTTCGTAAAGTCCATGACATTGAATTTCAAGAGCGGATTCGCTGACAGCGCGCTTGACGGCGGCATTTGTGTCGAATTTGTAAATTTTATCTTAGATAGTTGTCAGCGGGGGAAATTTCAGATACAATATGGAAAATGATACCTGTTCAGGAACCGAAAGAGAGGGATTCAATATGGAACGGTTTCAAAATGTCCTGCAAAGACTGCGCCTCGCCGCGGGACGGTTCATGCTGGGCCGCAACGGGATGGACCAGCTCAACTACGCGCTACTATGGGCGTATTTAGGCGTATGCGTCGTGCGGGCGATTGTCGTCGCGCTGACGCGGAGCCTGTTCGTCGCCAGAGCGTTTGACGTTCTGACGGATGTCGTACTGGTCATTATGGCGTTCCGGATACTATCGCGGAATCTGCCCAAGCGTCAGGCGGAGAATATGCGCTTTCTGGACGGATGGCGGCGCGTCCGGCGTCTGACGGATGGCGCTGTCCGGCGGCATAAGGACAAAACGCACAAATATTATACCTGCAAGCAGTGCGGGACGATTTGCCGCGTGCCGACGGGCAAGGGGAATATTATTATCACCTGTCCGAAGTGCGGCGCGAAAATTCAGGCCAAAACCTGACGGCGTATCATCAGCGGAAAGCGGAATGATTTTCCGGCGATTCCGGCCCGCGCTTGACGCGCTACCCTCCCCCGTAAGACGGGGGAGGGCGTTTTCTATGATTCGGCGCGGTTTCGGATAATGCTATAGGCGCGGTTTCGGATAACGCTATAAGCGCGGTTTCGGAAACCCTATGGACGCGCTTTCGGATAAAACGCTATGGCCCGGCGCGGTTCAATTCGGATGTAATGTAACGCTGACCATAAAGGGCGTCATAGAGGGCGCAGGAACGGAGATAGAGCAAATGCTCCTCCTCTTTCGACAATCCCGCCTGAGCTTGCGTAAAGAAGGGGACGCCGTCGCCGTTGGCGAAATACACTTCCCGGCTGACAAGCTGAACTTTCGCCGACCAGCAGGCCAGTTTCCACCAGCGGGAGACGGGCTGTCCGGTCAATTCCAGAATCATCGGCCCGAAGGAGAGCACGCCGGCATGTTTCCGCGTTCCGGCCTGTCCTTGCAGTAACGCGGCGTCATTCGCCCAGATAAGATAATCGCTGGAATAGATGTCGCCGACCTGCTCCACCGTCCATAGGCTCGTATCGCCCCCGGCGGGCACCATGCCCAGTTGCGTATAGACGCTCCGCCCGTTGGGCATGGATAACGTGGGGCGGTGGTCTCCGTAGAAAGCGACAATCGTCGGGACGGGATAGTCCCGTAACGCGTCCGTGAGTTCCTTCAAGGCGGCGTCGGCGCGTACAATGCCCTCCACGCCGACTTTCAGAATTTCCAGTTCGGAACGTTTCAGCTTCGGCGCCGTGACCTTGACCTGCGAAACGCCGTTGAACTTGTCCGGATTAAACGGCTGATGGTTCTCCATGGTAATGCCGTACAGGAAGGCCCGGTTTCCGTTGTCGTTAATCTCCCGCATTTCGTGCAACATGGCTTGGAAGAAATAGGAATCCTTCATGTAATAGCCGCCGTAGAGATTGCCTGTCCATTCCAACCCGAGAGCGCGGATGTCCTCCGAATACAGACTTTTGGAATAGCCCATGAGCGGATACGTTACCGTGCGGTTATAGAGACTGTTGTCGTAGGCGTGGAGCATTTCGGCGGTATAGTCGCCGAGATTGGTATATTGTTCGGCGAGGGAATCCAGCCGTTCATAAGTCTCGTCGGGCATAAAGCAGATATTCGTTCCGGCTTCAAGGTCAAGCTCTCCGATACCCGTCTGCATGGACATCTCGATATAGCCCGTGCCGTAGCCCAGATAATGCGAGTAGAAACGCCCGCTGATACTCTCCGCCTGTAGCGCGTGGAAATTCTCCACGGGGTCGCGGTCATACGTGACGCCCTCCAAGCGATTCACGTCGAAGAAACTCTCCGAGAGAACGACAATCACATTGGGATGAGCGGGCGTTTCGGCGCCTTCCGCCGTTTCCAGCATCTCCGCGTCCTCCGTGATTTTCGGCATGGGCCAAGCGTCGATTTCGTTCAGGACATCCCGCATTTGCTCTTCACTGTAGCCGTCCGGCGGACTGATTTTCTGTAGGCGCCATTCCCGCCACAGGCTGACCGTCAGACCGTAGAGCCGATGATTCGTCATGGGCGGCATACGTTCGGCAACGTCCACATGGAACAGCGCCCCGACTGCGGAGGTTGCGCCGGAGAAAAACAGAAAGAACGTCAGCGCGAAAGATACGGCAATCGGGAAAACGCGGTCAAATCCTCTGGTGCGCGTCATGCCGTTCATGAAGAACAACAGCATTAAACAGAACGTCAGGAACCAGAGCGCTTGCCAGAACACTTCCGGCGGGGTCAGTTCCCCGGCTACCCCGGCGATGTCGCCCGTTTGCCCGATGAGGCCGAAGTCTGACAGCACCAGCGGCGTCCCGTCGATTCGTAACTTGAAGTAATTCACCAGCGCGGCGGCGAGGCCAAAAACGGAAACCAGTAGGCCAGCAGGCCATAGGCGTCCCAGCAAGGCGCCGAAAAACGCGATGACGCTTCCGTAGAGCAGGCCGGACAGGAAAAAGCTTCCCATACGTTCCCCGGCCCATGCGCACATCTCCATAAAGCTCCCAATCCGGACGGCTTCCACGGAGGCCGTGACGGATAAGCCCATCAGCAGGGAGAGTAACGCAAACGCTCTCCACTGGCTCCACACGGTAAGGCGCAGGCGTCCGCGATAGCGCCGCTTTTGCGTGAAAAATTTCGGCAGGGGCGGAATTTTCGCCCGAATGCGCCTAAAGAGGGATACGGAAAACTGTATCAGGAACAAAACCGCCTGTTTGATATGCGTCCACAGCCATACTCCGGCCCGTTTCGCGCCGACACGCGCCTTTTCTTTGAGGTACGCGCCAAGGCGATTGAGCAACGGGGGCGTCTCGACTTTCGGGGCGGGCGTCGTACCCGGCGGCGGGGGCAGCCATGGAAGGTCATCCGTTGTTTTGCTTTGTTTGTCTTCTCGTTGTTCCAGTCCCTTTTCGCCCTCTTTGAGTTCCTTCTTTAACTGATACGGGTTAATGGGCAACGGCGCGGGCATATGCGAAAGCGGCTCCGGCGTCGGTTCCGGTTCGGGCTTTTTGTCCTGCATGGGGACGGATTTCCGCTCTTTGCGCCGCTGTCCCTTACGCTTGCGCGACGGCTCCTCTAACTGCAACGTGTCGAGCGTCAGCGGAATCGGCGGCAGGGCTTTGCCTGTACGGGCGAGCGGCTTGTCCGGCTGATAAAGCTGAATGTTCCCCGCCGACGCCTCCGGCATACGGATTTTTTCGGGAGAGCGTCGCAAAAGCGGCGCGGACGGCGCGGAAACCGTCGGGCGTTCGGACGATGTGCGCAGTTTCGCAACGTCGGACGGCGTGCGCGGTTTGGTAACGTCGGACGGCGTCCCCGGCGTTTCAACGGGCGGCGACTGCGTTGCGGCGGCGGTCTTTTCCCGTTCCGGCGGACGCTTTTTCGGGTCTTGACGTTCCACTGAACGCGCTTTGGCGTCTTGACGTTCCGGCGAACGCGCTTTTAAGTCTTGAGGTTCCGGCGGACGCTCTTTCGAGGCTTTTCTCTCCGGCGGACGCTCCTTTGAAACTTCCCCTTCCGGCGGACGCTCTTTCGGGTCTTTTAGTTTGTATTTCATCTCTGTATTTCTCTTTGGTTTCCGGAGAGGTTCGGACGGATTGCCGGACGGCGCGTCATCCGTCCGCCGAAGATTTCTTCCGTAAGGGTCATAAGGCCGTCCGTAGGGGTCATGGAACTTTCCATACGGCGCGGAGTTTTTCCCCGAAGCGCGCTTCTTCCGGTTTTTATTCCCTTTAGAGATACGATGTCCCCCCTTTCTGTCAAACGGTCAGGCGGGCGCTTAATAGTCCAGCTTTTGGGCCAGATACGCCCGCAGTTCGTCGACAGGAATCCGCTCCTGCTCCATGGTGTCGCGGTCGCGCACCGTCACGCAATGGTCCTCTTCCGTCTGGAAGTCCACGGTAACGCAGTAGGGCGTGCCGATTTCGTCCTCGCGGCGGTAACGCTTGCCGATAGAGCCGGTATCGTCAAAGTCGGTCATCCAATCTTTGGAGAGGGTCCGCTGTAACTCTTTGGCCTTGTCGCTGAGTTTCTTGGACAGCGGGAGAACCGCCGCCTTAAACGGCGCAATCGCCGGATGAAAGCGCATAACCGTGCGCACGTCGTTTTTCGCGGCGTCCACGACTTCCTCGTCGTAGGCCTCCACGAGTAACGCCAGCGTCATGCGGTCGGCGCCTAACGACGGCTCGATAACGTAAGGGATGTAATGCTCGTTCTTCTCTTGGTCGTAGTAGGTCAAATCCTGTCCCGAATGCTCCTGATGTTGCGTGAGGTCGTAGTCGGTACGGTCGGCGACGCCCCAGAGTTCGCCCCAGCCGAACGGGAACAGATATTCAAAGTCGGTCGTGGCCTTGGAGTAGAACGCCAGCTCTTCCGGCGTATGGTCGCGCAGACGCAAATTCTCTTCCTTGACGTTCAGGCCAATCAGCCAGTCATGGCAGTACGTGCGCCAATACTGGAACCATTCCAAATCGGTGTCGGGCTTGCAGAAAAACTCAAGCTCCATCTGCTCAAACTCGCGGATACGGAAAATAAAGTTGCCCGGCGTGATTTCGTTCCGGAACGATTTCCCCACCTGACAGACGCCGAACGGCAATTTCCGGCGCGTCGTGCGCTGAATCGCGGGGAAGTTGACAAAAATACCCTGCGCCGTCTCGGGACGCAAATAAACTTCGCTCGCGGTGTCCTCCGTCACGCCCTGATGGGTCTTGAACATCAGATTAAAGCGGCGGATGTCCGTAAAGTCGCTCTTGCCGCAACCCGGACAGGGTACGGAATGCTCCCGGATGAACGCTACCAAATCTTCCTGCGTCATGGACTCGACGACGACATCCATTTTGTTTTCCTGTACGTACTCCTCAACCAGCTTGTCGGCGCGGTGACGCATTTTACAGGCGCGGCAGTCGATGAGCGGGTCGTTGAAAGTGGACACGTGTCCCGACGCTACCCATACTTCCGGATTCATCAGAATCGCGGCGTCAAGGCCCACGTTGTACGGGTTCTCCTGTACAAACTTTTTCCACCAAGCGCGTTTGACGTTGTTTTTCAGCTCTACGCCCAGCGGGCCATAATCCCAACTGTTGGCAAGTCCGCCGTAAATCTCACTGCCCGGGAACACAAAGCCGCGTCCCTTGCATAACGCTACTATCCGTTCCATCGTTTTTTGACGATTGTCCATACGCCTGATTCCTCCTGATTTTTCAAAAGTCCGCCCCGGTTCCCGCGCCGTGACATGGAAAACGCCCCGGCCTTTCGACGCAGGGCGGACGGGAACATTTTCCCGTTTCGTCCGGGTTCGTTTTCATTCCCGCCCGACAGTCGGACGCTGAAAACGTTGTCCGGTTTTTTTTGACGCCGAAAAACCGCGCTCTTTGACTTCTTTACCGCCGGATACTATACCATGACGGCGGGGAGTTGTCAAGGCGGAAATCGCGCCGTTCTTGCTATGATTTCCCAGCGCCGCGCCGCTGAACCGTCTTTCCGTTGCGACGCGGCGGAATCGCGTCTCAAAGGCCCGACGCGAACAGCGGACACAGTACCGCCGTAATGACGCCCGCCACTGCAATGGCCAGACTCGACACGGCGCCTTCCGTCTCGCCTAACTCTAACGCTTTCGTCGTGCCGATTGCGTGGGAACAGGCCCCGATAGCCGCGCCTCTCGCTACGCTGTCCGTGACGCGGAACATCCGGCAGAACAACACCGCAAGCACATTCCCCGCGATACCCGTCAGGACAATCAGCACTATCGCCAGCGACACGTGACCGCCTAACTCCGCCGTTACGTCAATGCCGATGGCGGTCGTGACGGACTTCGGAAGAAAGCCTACCGCGTGTTCCTTCGGGATTGCGAACAGCTTGGCAAGCAGGAAACTCGCCGCCACGCCGGAAATCGCGCCCGCGCCGATACCGATGATAATTGCCGGAAGTTTCGATTGCAGTTTTCCCCACGCCTCATAGAGCGGTACGGCCAACGCCACGGTTGCGGGGAGTAACAGGTAGGTCAACGGCGTGGAACTCGCCTTGTAGTCGGCGTATGGAATGTTCAGGACGGTCAACAGTACGATGATAATCGCGCTCGCGGGAATCAGCGGATTGAGCCACGGCAGACGGGCGGCGCGTTGCACGACGCGTCCTAACGCGAACGTGCCCAGCGTCAGCGCGACGCCCCATACCGCCGACGACGAGAGAAAGTCAATCATCTTTGCGCCCCCTTAATAAAAACTGCGTGACGTGTCCGGCGACCGCGAACACCAGCGCCGTGACCGGGAACACCGCCAAGAGAATCGGCGCCCACAGTCCCGCCAGCACGTCCCATAACTCCATGACGCCCACGGTGCCCGGTACGAACATAATCGGGAACACGGCGATAAGAAACGCGCTCGCGGCTTTGACGCGTTCGGGCTTTAACCATCCGGTCTGCAAGGCGATGAACATCAGCAACAGGCCGTAAATGCTCGCCGGAACGGGTAAGGGCAGAAGAAAGTGTAAGGCCTCTCCCGCCAGACAAAAGCCCAGTATCCGCGCAAATTGCAGGATATACTCCAAGGGGAAACACGCTCCTTCCGGTAGTCTGATTGCCTGTCAGTGTACCACAAAACGCGCCGTTGTGACAATCCTTATTTTTCAATTCCGCCGGATTTTTTCCGTCAGCGCGGGAATTTTGTCATTTTTTACAAGAGCGTCTCCGAACAAAGGACATTTCCGGCTCGTTTTGTCTTTTTGCCCGTTCGCTTTTGTGCAACTTTACGGTTTTATTTTTCGCCGTAGCGCGATTGCCCGCTTGACGCGACAGCGGACGCGGAGACCATGAGAACGAGGTCAAAAACGTCCGCGCGATGTCCCGCGGGAAACCGTTTCCCCGACTTCTTTGCATTGGAATTGACAAACCCGGGAAAATTATGTATGATAGACTTGCCAAGCAAACGAACGGGAGATGGTGTAATGGCAATGCTCGAAAATGGCTTCCGACTCCGGACGGAGTTCCGCCGGGAACTGACCGTCGAACGGCTTTTGGGCGAGGGCGGACAGGGCGAAGTGTATCTTGTCACCTGCGACGGCAAGCCCGCCGCGTTGAAGTGGTACAAGAAGGACAGCCTCAAAAATCCAAAGGCGTTTCAGGAGAATTTGCGTCAGAACATCATGCGCGGCGCGCCAAGCCGGGAGTTTTTATGGCCCTCCGACCTCACCGGATGGGAAAACGGCAGTTTCGGCTACGTCATGGGCCTGCGTCCCGAGGGCTATTACGACATCACGGATTTTACGCTCTGTCACGTGCGTTTCCCGTCCTACAAGACTATCATTGACGCTTGTCTGTCCATTGTCTCCGCGTTCCGGATTCTCCATAACGACGGCTACAGCTATCAGGACTTGAACGACGGCAACTTTTTCATCAATCCGAAAAACGGAAAAGTCCTCATCGGCGACAACGACAACGTGGCCCCCGATAAGACCGAGACGGGCATTGTGGGCAAGCCGCGTTACATGGCCCCGGAAATCGTGCTCCGAAAGAATATGCCCGACAGTTTGAGCGACCGCTTTTCCATGTCGGTCATTCTCTATATGCTCTTCTGTCTGAATCATCCGCTGGAGGGACAGCGTTACCTTGTCCCGGCCCTCACTCCCGCGCTGGAGGAGAAACTCTACGGTAGTGAAGCGTTATTTATGATGGACCCCGACGACCATGGAAACGCCCCGAATCCCGCCGTACATGGGAACTCTATCCGCGTCTGGAACTGCTTACCCGACTATATGCGCAAGATTTTTCTGGACGCGTTCAGCCGGAAGGCGTTGGAAAAGCCGTCGGCGCGTCCGAGCGAGGCGGCGTGGCTCAACGCGCTGACGCGTTTCCGGAGCGAAATCGTGTCCTGCGACTGCGGCAACGAGATTTTCACGCAAGGCGGCAAGCCGTGTCCGTGCGACAAGTGCGGTAAGCCGGCGCGGATTCCGTTCCGGCTACAGTTCAGCCAGTACGCCATACCCGCCGTGCGCGGGAGCCGCGTCTACCGCTGTCAACTGGGAATCTGCGACGCCAAGGACGCGCTCAACCCCGTGGCCATGGTCGTGGCGAAGGAGAGCCGCCCGGATGTGTTAGGTATCCGTAACAAGAGCGAGCGCCGCTGGGACGCCGTGACGACGAAGGGCGAACCGCGCAAAGTCGCGCCGAAAGAGACGATTCCGCTCAAAGACGGCATCCGCTTCACGGCGTGGGGCGAAGAGATTCAAATACTTGCGAATTGATAACCCCGAAAGAGTGTTCCCCATTTCTGAAAAGGAAGGGGCTTGCAAACGCTTTAAGCTCAATAAAACTTGCCCTCATCCGGCGCTGCGCGCCACCTTCCCCCGGCCCCCTCTGTCGCCTGACAGCGACATCTCCCCCACTTCGTGGGGGCGACAGAGAGAAGGCCAGACTTGACAGCGTTTTCAAGACTAGTTCCCCCGCCTCTGAAAGGGGAGGGGGACAGAGGGAGGGGTTGACGCCCCGACGACGGAACAAAGCGAAAAGGAGTAAACGCTATGCCGACTACCAATGAATTGACCGATATGCCCCGGAAGGACTTGCACATCTTCTATATTTTGGACACGTCCGGGAGCATGGAAGGCGCCAAAATCAGCGCGTTAAACCATGCCATGGACGAGACGATAGAGGCCCTGCGTACGCTCGCCAAACAGAACGGCGACGCAAGATTAAAAATCGCCGTGTTAAGTTTCAACACGGGCGCGGAGTGGGTGACGACGAACGGCCCGGAATATCTGGAAGAGCATTTCGAGTACGAGTATCTGGAAGCGGGCGGATTAACCGCGATGGGCGCGGCGCTGAACGAACTCAACGCGAAACTGTCGCAACGCGAATTTCTGGGTTCCCTGATGGGCGCCCTTATGCCCGTCATGATTTTCATGACCGACGGCTACGCCACCGATAACTATGAGGAAGCGTTAGCGGCTATCCGCAAAAACCGCTGGTTCGCCCGGGGTACCAAAATCGGATTCGTGCTCGGAGAGGACGCCGACGTAAAAATGATTGCGTCCGTCGTGGGCAACAGTGAGGCCGTCATACGCGTGACGGATAACGAATTGTTCCGGCGTCTTATGCGCTTTGTGTCGGTCACGTCGTCGATGGTGCGTTCGCAGTCGGCGACGGCGGACACTACGCCCACCGGCGCGGACATTCTGCAACAGGTCGACGGCATTCCCGACGAGGCGAAAGTCAGACTGGACAAGGACGACTACAACCCCGAACCCGTGACGGCGGAGGACGACGACTGGGGGGACGATAAATGGTAAATGAGAATGGCGCGACGCTTTACAGTTTTTGTCAGAGCGTGCGCGGGGCGTCCCATGTCGAACGGGGGACGCCCTGCGAGGACGCGTCCGGGGCGTACTCGGCGGACAACGGCGCGTATCATGTCGTCGCCGTGGCCGACGGACACGGCGACTTCCGTTGCTTACGCAGTCAGCGGGGCGCGGAACTCGCCGTATCGGTAGCCATGGACTTTCTCAAGGAGGTTGCGGAGGAAAAGCTTTCGGCGTCCGACGCCGTGCGGGAACGCTTCTTTCATGATATGTTTACGAATCCGCGCTATCGTCAGTTAGAGTTTCGCCGCTGGTCGGACGTGATTCTAAGCCGCTGGAACGACGCCCTGCGGCGCGATTACGACGCCAACCCGCCCGCGCCCGACGCGCTTGCCAGTCTCCCCGAACGTCTGCGCCAGCCCGACGCCGTGCCGCATATGTACGGCTCCACGCTCATGGCGGCGCTGTACTTCCCGCCCGCGCTCATGCTTCTGCAACAGGGCGACGGACGCTGTGAAGTGTTCTATACTGACGGCGCAATCAATCAGCCCATACCGTGGGATACGCGCTGTGAAGGCAATGTCACAACGTCCTTGTGCGACCCGGACGCAACCATCAGTTTCCGCAGTCAGATACTCGACTTGCGCGAAACGCCCGTGGCGGCCTGTTACCTCGGTACGGACGGCGTGGAGGACGCCTACCGCGATACGTATACCGACTTGGGCGAAAGTCATACGCTCATGGGCGGCGTGCACTGTTTCTATAAGGCGTTGAGCTGTGAGGCGGCGGAACGCTCCCCGGAAGCGCTGACGGCGTATCTGTCGGAGACGTTGCCGGATTTCAGCGCACGGGGGCAGTACGGATACGGCGGAAGCTGGGACGATGTTTCCGTCGCCGGGATTGTACGCCCGGAAACGCTGTCGCGGTTCGCGGAAACTTGGCGGCGCGACGTGCGGCGGTACGGTCTGGAGGAGGGCCTGTTCTGGAAGGCCGACGCGCTCCGCAGCGGCGCGAGAAAGTATGAAATTCTCTCCAAACGCTGTGAGGAGGCCCGCAATCGACTTGACGCCGTGCGGGAGGAGTATTCCGTCTATCACGAGGAATTAGGCCACTTGCGGCACAATAAGGAGAGCTTAGAGAAAGAGCGCGGGAATCATGAGGAAGAGCTGGCGGCGCTCCGCGAGGAAATCCGGCAGAGGGAGCGCTTGCAAGCCGCTTGCGACGGGAGTTTAAAAATCCGGCGGCGGGAACTTGAGGAAGCGGAAAAAAATTTCGCCGCCTACGACGCGGATTATCAGGCCATCAAAGAGGATAAACGCCGGATACTGGAAGAACTCTTGACGCTATCCCAAGCGCAAGCGGCCCCCGGCAATACCCCGACGCAAGCGGCCCCCGGCGGCGCTCAAACGCAAGTTGCCTCCGCCGATACGCAAGCGCAAAAGATGTTATCCCAAGCGCAAAAGACATTGATTCAAGCGCAAAAAGTGCTGTTCCAAGCGCGGGAAAAGTTCGTCCAGACGCAAGCGGCCCCCGGTAGCGTTCAAACGCCGACGCCATCCGGCGATACGCAAGCGCAAGCGGCCCCCGGCGATACCCCGACGCAAGAGAAGCCGATTGGAACGCAAACGCAAGAGAAGCCGTCCGAACCGTAAAAGAACCCCCGCGCAACCGCTCATAGTTGCGTGGGGGCTTGCGTTTCGCGTGATGTTCGCCGGATTCCGGCTGTTTGGCGGCTTAGGCCTGTTTCGCTTTCGCGCTCCGTAACTTACGCCTGTTTGGCCAGTTCGGTCAGACGCGTGAACGCGCCCGGGTCACTAATTGCCATTTCCGAGAGCATTTTCCGGTTAATCTCAACCCCGGCCTGTTTCAGACCGTGCATAAACGTGGAATAGTTCATGCCGTTGAGCTTGCAGGCGGCGGAGATACGCGTAATCCACAGAGAGCGGAAGTCGCGCTTTTTGAGTTTCCGGCCCGTATAGGCGTAGCTCAGGGACTTCATCACCGCCTGATTCGCAACGCGGAAATGCTTGGACTTACTGCCCCAATAGCCGCTCGCCAGTTTCAGGATTTTCTTTCTTCTCTTGCGCGACATCATCGCGCCCTTTACTCTTGCCATGGTTGATTACCTCCTGTTCTCCGCGCCTTATTTGTAGGGAATCATTCTGCGAATGGCGTCCACGTTGGTGGCGTCGGCGTAACCTCCGGCGCGGAGACGGCGCGTCCGCTTGGTGTCTTTTTTCGTCAGAATATGGCGCTTGTAGGCCTTGGCGCGCTTGATTTTGCCGCTCTTGGTGACGTTAAATCTCTTTTTCGCGCCGCTGTGGGTTTTCAGTTTGGGCATAGTTGACTGCTCCTTCCGTGATTTCCACGGGCGCCGCGCACATGCGCGAAACTTCCCGCGACGCGTTCCGGTTACGGGACGTTTGACAATGCGTTCCGGTTAAGGAACGGTTGACAACGCGTTCCGGCTTTCCGGGACGGTCGGCGGACAAATTCCGCTTTCGCGGCGGCCTCATGGGTTACTTTCCGACTTTCGGGGCGAGGAAAATGGACATCATGCGGCCTTCCAGTCGGGCGGTTCTTTCCAGATTGGCAACGTCGGCGCACTGTCCGGCGAACTGCGTGAGAAGGTCCCGGCCAATGTCCGTGTGGGCCATTTCTCTGCCGCGGAAGCGGACGGAGACCTTGACGCGGTTGCCGTCGGCAATGAACTTCCGGGCGCTTTTCAGTTTCGTGTTAAAGTCGCCTGTGTCGATACCCGGAGACATACGGATTTCCTTGATTTCCACCTGATGCTGGTTTTTCCGGGCCTCTTTTTCCCGCTTGCTCTGTTCAAAGCGGAACTTGCCGTAATTCATCAGCTTGCAGACCGGCGGTTTCGCCTGCGGCGAGATTTTCACCAAGTCCAAATCCTGTTCCTCGGCAATCCGCAACGCGTCTGCGGACGACATAATGCCCAACTGCTCCCCGTCGGCGCCAATCAGGCGTATCTCCCTGTCGCGGATGTCCTCGTTAAGTTCATGCACTTGCTTGCTAATGGCCGAAGCGCCTCCTTTCAAAATGACAAAACGCGCACGCCGATAAAGCGTCCGCGAACCCGTCAAGCGCCGTCGAACCCGCGCCGCGTCCGGACACGCCGCGAGTTCCCGCACGCCGTCCCGCAAGGCGCGGCGTACAGTAAAGCTGAAACGATGTAGACCTCTTCGCCCATGGCTGGAGGTAGGCGGACGCCATCCGCCGCTTTGTTTTGTGGGGAGATTTTAACATCCCCGCGGGGATTTGTCAAGCGGAATTTCCGCGCCGTATGCGGATGTATGCGTGTAGGAATCGTTAGCAAGGCGCGTACAATCGAACCCTTCCCCCTGTCCCCCTTCCCTTTCAGGGACGGGGGAACGAAATCC
>JAFSOM010000353.1 GCA_017447005.1 Oscillibacter sp. | reverse complement strand
CGTTTTTTATGAACCGCGTGTCTAAAAAATTCTGAAATCCTCTGGACAAACGACCATCGTTGTGCTAAGATAAAGGCGTTAGGACAAAACGTCGCTCCGAATTGTCAAAGGGGTTTGCCGCCTGTGACTTTGACGATAAGGGGAGATTTATCATGGCGAACTCCTTGCAACAGACGGAACGGGTATGGAACGTCTGCGGCTACGTGCGCCTGTCCCGCGAGGACGGCGACAAGGAAGAAAGCAACAGCGTCACGGGGCAGAAAGATCTGATTCGTGACTATTTGTCGCGCCATCCCGACCTCCGGGAGCGCGGCATGAAGGTGGACGACGGCTTTACCGGCTCCAATTTCGACCGTCCCGGCTTTCAGTCGATGATGGAGGATGTCAAGGCGGGCCGGATTAACTGCATTGTGGTGAAAGACCTCTCCCGTTTCGGGCGGGAGCATCTGGACGCGGGAAAGTACATTGAGAATATCTTTCCCTTCTTCGGCGTCCGCTTCATCGCCATCAACGACCATTATGACAGCCTCCACCGGAATCCCGAATCGGATGAGATTATCCTGCCCTTTCGGAATATGCTGAACGAGGCTTACTGCCGGGACACGTCCGTAAAAGTGCGCAGTCTGTTTGCGGTTAAGCGCGACCGGAGCGATTTTATCGGCTCCTCCGCGCCATTCGGATATATGAAAAGCCCGGATAACCGTCATAAGCTGGTAGCGGACGATTTCGCCTCCGGCGTGGTGCGCGACATCTTCCGCTGGAAAATTCAGGGACTTGGCATTGGCGACATCGCCGACGCACTGAACGAAAAAGGCGTCCCCACTCCGATGGATTACAAGAAAAGCCGGGGAGTGCGCTATGACACGCCTTTCCGCACGAAAAAGGAATCCGTATGGGGCGCTACAATGGTACTTCGTATCCTGCAAAATCCCGTCTATATCGGGACGCTGGAACAGGGACGCGTCACCACGCCCAGCTATAAGGTCAAGCGGATTATCCAAAAGCCCCGCGAGGAATGGGCGATTGTCGAGAACTGCCATGAGGCGATTATCGACCGTCTGGACTTTGAAATTGTCCAAAAGGCGCTGTCCATGGACACCCGGACGAGCGTCGCCGGTCGCCCCGTGGATATATTCGGCGGCGTGTTGCGCTGCCGCGAGTGCGGCGCTCCCATGGTGCGGAAAACCGTCCCTTCCGGCAGAAAAAAGTTCGTTTACTACGTCTGTTCCGCGCATAAGAGCGCGAAAACCTGTTCCTCCCACAATATCCGGGACACCGTATTGGAAGGCATTGTCCTGCAAGCCCTTCAGGCGCGGATTCAGACGGTCGTGGAAGTCGCCGACCTTCTGGAGATGACCGACATCGACCGGATTCATGAAGCTAAAATGCGGAAACTGCGGACGGAACTGGACGAAAAGCGGGACGAAATCGAACGTCAGCAGAAGTACCTGAACTCCCTCTATGAAAGCCTCACGGACGGCATTATCGACCGGAGCGAGTACAAAAAGTTCAAAAAGAAATACGCCGAACGCCGGGAGGAAGCGGAGAAACAGGCGGAGGCCATTCAAGCGGAAATGTCAAAGGAACTGACCAACGACACGGAAGGACGCGCATGGATGGAGCGCTTCCGCGAGAACCTGAACTTCACCTCCCTTGACCGCGCTATCGTCATCACGCTGATTGACCGTATCTGGGTTTCCCGCGACCGGACGGTGGAAATCGTCTTTAACTGGGACGATGAATTTCGCCGGCTTTTGGAATCCGTTCCCGCTGACGGGACTGACCGTACTGAAAAGGGGGCGTTCTGAGATGGCGCGGAAAAGCAGAAAAATGAATCCGCTCCTGCCGGTTTCGACCCCCATTCAGCCGGAACGCCGGATTTACAAGGCGGGCGGCTACTGCCGGTTGTCCGGGCGCGACAGCGGAAAACCGGGCGCGGATACGATTGACGCGCAGAACAAGCTCATCCGGGAATATATCGAATCCCAGCCGGACATGGAGTTTGCCGGACTGTATTCCGACAACGGATGGAGCGGAACGAATTTCAAACGTCCGGAATTTGAGCGCATGATGGAGGACGTGAAGCGCGGCAAACTTGACTGCGTTGTGGTGAAAGACCTTTCCCGTTTCGGACGCAATTATCTGGAAGCCGGAAACTATCTGGATAAGATTTTCCCGTTCATGGGCGTCCGCTTCGTTGCGGTTCAGGACAATTTCGACACGCTGACCGCCGAGCGTACCGGCGACGGATATGTCGTTTATCTGAAAAATATCCTGAACGACGCCTACAGCAAGGACATCTCCCGAAAAGTCTGTCCCGCGCTGGCGTTGAAGCAACAGCGTGGAGAGTTTATCGGGGATTGGGCGGCATACGGCTACCGCAAATGCGCGGACGATTCCCACCGGATTGAGCCGGACCCGGAAACCGCTCCCGTTGTGCGGGATATGTTCCAGTGGCGGCTTGCGGGGATGAGCTATACGCGAATCGCCCGCCGCCTGAACGAACTGGACGTTCCCTCTCCCATGCGCTACCTGTATCAGAAAGGCGTCGTCACAGCGGAGCGTTTCGCGCATGGCGACTGGACGATAACGACCGTCAAGAAAATCCTGTCAAGCGAAGTCTATATTGGAAATATAGTTCAGGGACGCAAGCGCTCCGCTTTCCGCGAAGGGCAAAAACAGCGGGTTGTTCCCCAGAGCGAATGGATAATCGTCAAAAACACGCATGAGGCGCTGATTGATGAGGATACGTTCCAGAAAGCGCAGGAAATAGCGGAGAAAGCGGCGAACGAATACAAATCGCGCCTTGGACGCTATGACGAAATGGGAACGACGCCCAATATTCTGAAAGGTCTGGTCTACTGCGCCGACTGCGGACTTTCCATGGAACGCCACAAAACGACCAACCATGGAGCCAACCTTTACTACGTCTTTACCTGCCGAACCCACTCGCGCAATCCGAAAGACTGTCCAAAGAAATACGTCCGGGAATCCGTCGTGAAAGAGGAAATCCGGAACGCCCTGCGGATTGAGATTGCCCAATCCGAAAGCGTGGCGCAACAGGTCAGGCGGCGCGGACGTTCCGGGACGGCGGCAAAGCGTGAGCGGGAACTGGACGCCGAAACAATCGAAGCGCGGAAAGCCCTTGACCGGGCGCCACGGCTTTACGAAAGCCTGTACCAGAGTTACGTTGACCGCCTTATCTCCGAACGGGAGTATATGTCCATGCGGGAGCGTTACCGGAAGGACATGGAGGCCGCTCAAACGCGTCTGGACGCCGTTGAAAAGCGGCGCGGAGAGGAGCGGCGGCAAACCGCGAAAAACCCGTGGATGGACTCTTTCAGCGCTTTTCAGAGCGGTCAGGAACTGACAGCGGAAATGGCGCGTGAACTGGTGGAGCGCGTGGAGATTGACGCGGAAAACCATATCACGGTCACTTTACGCTTCCGGGAGGAGCGGGACGCGCTGATTCGACGTTTGGAACAGGAGGAGGCGAAGCCGGTATGAACGCTACATTCACGATTGCGAAGTATCTGCGGCTTTCCTCTGAGGACGGAGACTTGAAAACGTCGGGGAAAGCGGAATCCAACAGTATCGGAAACCAGCGGAATCTTCTGGACGCCTTTATCGGCGGCGTTTCCGATTTTGCCGGGGCGAACATTCTGGAATTTGTCGATGACGGATGGAGCGGACGCAATTTTGAGCGTCCCGGCGTTCAGGATTTGCTGGAACGGGTGCGCCGTGGAGACATCCAGTGCGTTATCGTCAAGGACATCTCTCGCTTTGGACGGAACTATCAGGAAGTAGGGAATTACATTTCCCGTATCTTTCCTTTCCTTGGCGTCCGTTTCATCTCCGTGAACGACGGCCTTGACAGCGCGAACCCGATGGAGACCGACAGCCTCGACGCCGCGTTCAGGACGCTTATGTATGACCTGTACAGCAAATCTCTTTCCCGCACGACGCGCAAGGCGCGGGCGTTCCGGGCGGGGCGCGGAGACTTTATCGCTCCGTTCGCCCCTTACGGATACGTCAAAGACCCGGAAAATCACCACCGGCTTTTGATTGACCCGGAAGCCGCCGAAGTTGTCCGTATGATATTCCGCATGGCGGGAGACGGAAAGAACGCGCCGGAAATCGCCCGCGAATTGAATTTACGCAAAATCCTGACGCCCCGGCTGTATAAAAAAGCGTCGGGATGTTCCCGGACTGTCTGGCCCTGCGTGAATGAAAAGGAGTGCGTTTGGGGAACCTCCACGATTTACAAGATTCTGCACGATGAAACCTACCTCGGCAAGAGCGTTTTCGGACGCCTGAAACCCTCAGAGGCGGCAAGCCGCCGCCATGTGAGGGTTGACAGAGAGGACTGGATTGTCGTGGAGAACACGCACGAGGCGATTGTCAGTCAGGAGGAGTTTAACCGCGTCCGCAAGCCCCGCTCCGCGCCGGCGCCGTGCGCCGCTGACAAGGCGTCTGAAAGACCGTTTGCGGGCAAGGTGTTCTGCGGCGTCTGCGGACGCGCAATGCGCCGGGGAAATGTCAGCAAGCCCTATTACTGTTGCGAAACGCGCAAAATTACTGACGCTTACGACTGTCCCGCTGAGAAAACGCTGGAAAGCGATTTGACCGCTCTGGTTCATCAGGCGCTTCTTATGGAGGCGCGGACTGCGGTCGATATGGAACGGCTCTGGATTTCACGGCATGAGACGAAACGGAAAGACGCCGCCGAAACGCTCCGCGCTCTTTCCGCGTTAAAGGAAACATATGTCAAACTGGAAGGGAACGCGGACCGCCTGTATGAGTCCTTGATTGAGGGCGAAATTACGAAAGCGGAATACGCGGCGGCGAAAGCCGCCGCCGCAAAGGAAATGGAGCGCGTTTCTTCCGAAATCGCCGCCTTGCAAGCGGAACTGGACAACGCCGGTCAGGACGGCGCTTTACGCAACCGCTTTGTGGACGGCTTCAAGAAATACGCCGACATTGAGGAAATCACGCGGGAGGCCATGACGGAACTTCTGGACAGAATCAAGATTTATCCCGATAAACGCGTCGAGATTGTCTGGAAGTTTGCGGACGATTATGAGCGGCTGGCCCTTTCGCTGACAGGAGGATAAGTGAGTGGAACGCAAAAAGGCGTGGGGCTATATCGGGATGGACTGCGACAACGCCTGTCTTGAAAACGTGAAGCGGGAATACCTTCTGGACTTTATGCGTAAGAACCAGTATGAAGTTATGGGCGTTTCCGCAGGGCGCGACGGAGCGACCGTTCAGGAAATCCTGAAATGCCGCATGATGAAGCGTCTCCTTGACGCCGCGAACGATAACCGGATGGATATTGTTCTGATGGCGGACTACAGCTTTCAGTCCCGTTCCGCAGAGCTTTCCGTCGATGCGGAAACAATCAACGCCCGGATGGACGAATGCGTCAATCTGCTGGAGCGTTACAAGGTTGAGATGACGGTCGAGGAATGGCTTCCAAAGCGCGGCTTTGTGTTTATGCGTATCCAATACCCTGTCAAGGCGCAATAAGCCCCGCCAGCGTCGCGGAGACGCGGAGACTGCCGGACGCTGTGACGGGAGCGGCTCCATGAGCGAAAAAGCCCGTCAAAAAGCCCTCTTTCGACATTGTTCACAAAAAATTTACAAAATAGTGTTAGTCCGTGCTTGACAGGCTCGGACGATGGAGTAAGCGGAACGACGTTCGAGCGGAGCGGCTTTCAGACGATGATTGCCGACATGTGTAAGTGGTAATATAGAGTGTACCAAAAACGGACAGATAGACTGTACCAAATTCCGCCACAAAGTGTACCAAAAAAAGACAGGGAGTGTACCAGTAAACGGCCCGGTCTGTTATGATGGGAACATCAGACAGACGGAGG
>JAFSOM010000352.1 GCA_017447005.1 Oscillibacter sp. | reverse complement strand
CTATTTTGTTCTGCCTGATAATAAAAGAATAGACAAGGAACATAACGACGGTAATGCCAAGGGTCTGAATCATGCTCCGGTGGATAATCCCCTGTGAAATGACGTTGATTTGCTCACTGATGATACTGTCACGAATCAGGTAGGTCAACATCCAGTTGGTTCGTTCCACAGGGGTATAGTACATATTTTCCGAAATCCCGCGATACGTGAAGGAAATAATGCCGCCTTTTCCAGCCTTAAAATCATCTTCAAGCCGCTCAAGCGAAAAGCCCTTCGAGAACTCCGCTTCCCGGAGCGATAGCAGCAAATTCGGCTCGTCAGCCTGCCCGCCCAGCGCCACGTCCGTCAGAGAGATTCCGCTTTCATGGTAAAGGTTACAGAAGGTCGTCGAGTTCGCCCCAGTTTGCAAGGAAAGTCCGTCCAGCATACGATGAATGTCGATTTCCATAAAGCAGGCCGTCAAGGTCTGACCATTAAAGGGAATATGGTCTATCGGTATGGCGATAATCACCTTTTTCTCGGCGCTTTCAAGGTCTTTGATGGAAATTTCAGGCGCGCTTATTGTGCGATAGTCAAAGCTGTAATCGCCGATATTATCCTGCTCTCCAAGCGCGGTATAGATTAGGCCGTCAGAGTTGACAAAGGCGAATTTTTCCAAGTCATAAAGCGTTTTCATGCGGGCCTGAAACGCCTGTAAATGCGCTGTGTCGGCCAAATCCTCCGAGTCCATTAATCCGATTGCCGAATACATATTGCTGACGCTGGAACTCAGATTCGAGGAAACGACTTGCTCCCTGCGCCCCGCCAGTTCCTGCAAGTAAAAGTCGCTGACCGAATGGACGGCTTCTTCCGTACTCCGCCGCGCGCTTTGTCCCATCCAAAGATTGCTTAAAATCAGAATGGCCACAATGAAAACGCCTCCTGCGATAGTAACCCGAAAATTACGGTTTTGGTATCCGGGCTGGGCTTTTTGTTCCATACTTTACACCTTCTTTGCCTGCTATATTCATTCGCTTTCCAGCTTCCGAGTTTTCCTGAGAAAAGCGAATAAACCGTCAATCAAACTGCGACAGGATGAAAGATAGCATTCAACCAAACGCCACAAGGAAAGGCGGTTTACATGATATTCCTAAGTCATTTTCGACCTGACAACGCGCTTTCCATAAAATTGTATGCGCCCAAAAACTGGAAATTAGCGGACAACCTGATAAGGGGTTGTTTGCGCGCGATTCCTAACGCCGCTTTGTCATCCTCTCAAGTTCAAAAGCGACGCGTAAAGCGGAGAAATATCCTTTATGACCTTATCAAATTCGCTATACGCTTGAGAGTATACTACTTTTTTCGGAAAAGGTCAATCCCTATTTCCTGCGATAACGCGTTCGTTTCGTAAAAATGGAAATAAACTCCATGTGGTCGATAGGCGCATTTAGGACTTGCAAAAAAACGCGCAACTTCCGTTTGAAAACGCTTTGTATATCTGGTATACTGGCTTATAAATCGGAATTTACGGAGATGAAATTTCATGAAGAAGGGAATGCGCAAAATGTTAAGCATCATGGGAATCGTATTTTCGCTTTTAATTGCGGCGCTGGTCGTTACGTTACTCAGAAACGTAAAAGAGCAGGAACGTCAACAGGCGTTAATGGCGAAAACGGACGACCAACGAATTGGGAAACGTTTTTATCTGCCAAGAGACAATTTGGAGGATGTGACTGTCAATCTCTACCTCATCGAAGACGGGAAAACTCATCCGCTAGTCATTAACCTTCACGGCGGGGCTTTTATCGCCGGGGACGCCGACACGCTGGATACGCAAAGCGACCGCATTTCCAAAGCATGGCGCGTAAATGTCGCAACGGTCAATTATAAATTGGCTAAGAATGGCTATGACATCCCTTATGGCACAAAAGAAGTTGCCGATACTGTAAAATATTTTATCGCGCACGCGGACGAGCGCCGTATTGACCCTGAGCGGATTTTTATTCTTGGATATTCGGCGGGCGCTTATCATGCGATGGCTTCCGTTCTTGCCCTGAAGAAAGAGGGCATTGACGTTGCGGGACAGATTATCTGCTACGGATTTCTCAAAGACGCAAATGATACTTATTTGTCATTTGATAAAGCGGCAAGAAAGACTACGGCTCCCGCGCTGTTCATTCTTGCGGACAACGACCCCATCAGTGACGGCTCTCTGAAGTATCGGCAATCGCTTGCGGACAACGGCGTATCCGCGCAGGTAAAGAAGTACGACGGGGCCATGCATGGCTTTATTGAGGAAAACAATCCGGAATATGACGTTTTGAAGGCGGTCAGTAAATCTCCGGAGCAGGAAGCAATGGCAAGAGACGCGGAGAACTGCATCGGGCAATGGATTTCCAGTGTCATGCAATAAATTTCGGTTAAACGCAATGTCTTTCCCGCTGTCCGCTTTTTCATCGCGCATCACCTTGTTACAATATACCATATCCTTGGCCTAAAGTTAATGACATTAGAAAGATATGGGTTATCTGGAGAATGAGTTGTGCGAGGAGGCGGAGTTTTTAGCGTAAATTCATTCCGCGTTCTCCGCGCATAATATATGAATCCGTCCGCTGAAACGAGCCGTATCAGGCGTTTTCCCTTTGCGCAGATAATTCGTCAAAATCATGAGCGGCTCATAACCCTGCTGTATAAAATCCTGCGGAATAGTAAAATCTACCAGTCCTTCCCTCAACAGACGCCGAATGCCGTCGTTGATGTCGTGGCAGATAATATAGATTTGCGCTTTCTTCCCCGCAACGCGCACCGCTTCGGCGCAGCCGGAAATGCTCAGATTCGCCATGTAAACGCCCCGTAAATCGGGTATCCGCGCCAACGCTTCGCTGACCACGGATACGGTAGTTTCATAATCGTTAAACGTCTCCGCCACCGTCACGCGCTCGTCGGAATAACCCAATTCTCTCAGGCGTTCCTGAAAGCCCGCCAAACGCTGACGATGTCCGTCAAACTTCAAATTTCCCACCGTAGCCAGAATCCTGTCCGACGGGTGGACGCATTTTGCCATGAGTTCCGCCGCGACGCGTCCGGCGCGCCGGATGTCCTGTCCCACAAAGCATAGGCGGCGGCTGTCCGGCAGGTCGGAATTGAACGTCACGCAGGGAACGCCCCGCTCGGAGAGTTCGGACACGTAGCGCGCAACGGAGCGGTCGTTCAACGCGCAGACCGCCAGCCCTTCCGCGCCCTGTTCCAGCAAGTCTTCCATGCGCTCAATAGCCTCCCGCGGCAAATCCGTCTCGCAAGAGGAAACGGAAACGCGCACGGCGGCGGCTTCCAATTCCTCGCGCCCTTTCTCAATGCCCAGCAGAACTTCCTTTCGGAATTGCGTTTCGCGCTCATTCGGGAGCAGAACGCCCAAATGGAGCGGCTTGAAAGTTTCCGCCAGCTTTTGCCGGTGGACTTCCTGCGGGGAAATATAGCCCGTCTCCTCAATCACTGACAGGATTTTCGCCCGCACGTCCGGGCGCACATGCGGACGCCCGTTTAACACACGGTCAACCGTCCCGCGTGAAACGCCCGCGATTTGCGCAATTTCTTCAATCGTCGTTCGCTTGCCCATGATACGCCCTCCCCGGCTTCTTTTGACATGCGTTCATCTTGCATTATACCGCAAAATGTGTGAAAGCACAACCTGTGAAAATGCAAAAATTCTTCCTTTAGAAATGTCTATTTCGCTGAATTTCACAAAGGGCGCCGATTTACGCTTGACAAAATCGGCGCTATGCCTTATTATGTGTAAAAACACAGTTGTGCAACACACAAAAAAACGCGCAAGGAGGCGTTCCCATGAAATTTCAGAAATCCGCCTGCATTGAGCCGATGTATAGCGAGCTTCCCTTTCTGGAACGGTTTCAGGCGGCGAAAGACGACGGGTTTGAGTACGTGGAGTTCTGGGGCTGGACGGACAAAGACCTTGACGCCGTGAAAGCCGCCGCCGACAAAGCCGGAATCGGAATCGCCGGGTTCAACGGCGACGCGGAACTGTCCCTGATTGACCCCGAACAAAAGGACGCCTATCTGGAATTTCTGAAAAAGTCCGTGGAGGCGGCGCGGAAAGTCGGCGCGAAAAGCGTCACGATTCATTCTAACGGTCTCGGCGACGGCGGCCTCGTTATCGACGCTTACGACAATCTCTCCGACACGGTGAAGCTGTGCGCCATGTACGGGACGCTGATAGAGTGCGCGAAAATCGCCGAAAACAGCGGCGTGCAAATGAATCTGGAAGGCCTCAATATCACCACCGACCATGTCGGAAACTTCCTGCGCACGACCCGCACGGCGGCGGAAATGATACGCTTAATCGGCTGTCCGAAACTGCGCGTTCTGTACGACGCCTATCATATGCAGTTGAACGAGGGCAGTCTGTGCGACAATATCAAGGCTTACGGCGACACGTTCGGACATATCCACGTGGCCGACGCCCCCGGACGCCACGAACCCGGTACGGGCGAGATTTATTATCCCCGCGTGATGAAAGCGCTGGAGGATGTCGGCTATACGGGGCTTGTGGGCTTTGAGCTGATTCCCGAAACCACTACCGCGAACGCGGTCAAGGCGATTATGGCGTTGTAAGCGGCTGGAACGCAAAGCGTTACATCCCGGTAAGTAATGGAAACCTGCGGAGGAGGAAAAGCGCGTTATGAAAACGGTAAAAATCGGAATCATCGGGGCGGGACGGATTGGCAAAGTCCACGCGGAGAACATCTCGAAATTCGTCCCGGAACTTGAAATCAAGACCATCGCCGACCCCTACATGAATGACGAGACGCGGGAGTTTTTAGAGCGTCTGCGCATTCCCAACATTGGCAAAGACCCGGAAGTTATCCTGAACGACCCGGAAATCAAAGCCGTCGTCGTGTGCTCTCCCACGGACTTGCACGCCGAATACGCGATTAAAGTCGCGCAGGCCGGAAAAGACGTGTTTGTGGAAAAGCCCATTGACTACCGCATTGAGCGCGTCCATGAAGTCATTGACGCGGCGAAAAAGGCGGGCGTCCGGTTGCAAGTCGGCTTCAACCGCCGTTTCGACCACAATCACCGCGCCGTTTATGAGGCGGTACGCGCCGGAACGATTGGCGACGTGCATCTCGTGAAAATCAGTTCCCGTGACCCCGCGCCGCCGTCCATTGACTACGTGAAAGTCTCCGGCGGAATCTTCTATGACATGATGGTGCATGACTTTGACATGGCCCGTTTCCTTGCCGGTTCGGAAGTCACGGAAGTGTACGCCTCCGGCGCGGTTCTCATTGACCCGGCCATCGGCGAGGCGGGCGACGTGGATACCGCCGTTGTCACGTTGAAATTCGCTAACGGCGCCATGGGCGTTATCGACAACAGCCGTCAAGCGGTCTACGGCTACGACCAGCGGGTAGAGGTATTCGGCTCCAAGGGCGCGGTCATGGACGCCAACGACACCCCCAATAACTGCACGTTCTACGGCGCGGACGGCACGGTTTCCGGCGCGTGCTACAAGATTATGTGGGACCGTTACACGGGCGCGTTCGCCGCGGAACAGAAGGCTTTCGCCGACGCGATTCTCAACGATAAGCCCACGCAGGTGACGGGCGAGGATGGCTTGTACCCGATTCTGATTGCCGCCGCCGCCACGAAGTCCATGAAGGAAGGCCGCCCCGTCAAACTCAGCGAGATTGAGTAAGGATTTCCCGCGAAACCCAGCGGGATTGCGTGAGGATTCCCCGTGATTGCGAAGTCACGCGAATCAGGAATATTGGAAAACATGGGAAAAGGAGAGAACTTATGAAAAAGAAGTTTCTTGCGGGCGTTCTTGCGCTGATGATGACGCTGTCCCTTGCCGCTTGCGGCGGAGGTCAGACCGCCCCCGCGAACGCTGACGCTGACGCCGACGCCGCCCCCGCCGGGGAAACCGCCGACGCCGAAACCAACGCCGACGCCGAAACCAACGCTGACGCCGCTCCCGCCGAAGAGAATTACCACATTTCCGTGGTTCTCAAAACCAACTCGTCCGAACACTGGGCCTACGTACAGGCCGGCGCGGAAGCCTATCAGAAAGACCATCCCAACGTGCAGGTTGATGTCAAGGGGCCGCCGTCCGAGACTTCCTACGACGAGCAGCAGAACATGATTGAAACCGACCGCAACAACTCCTCTTACGACGCTTACATTATCGCGCCGTTGCAGAACGACATGGTCGCCAATATGATTGCCGGTAT
>JAFSOM010000351.1 GCA_017447005.1 Oscillibacter sp. | reverse complement strand
CCATAACCTGTAAATCCATCAGGTTTCCGATGTCGTCGTCAAGAATCATCCGCGCCGTAAACGTTCCGTTGAGACGCGCCTCCGCCGACGAGCGCACCTGTTCCTGACGCCGTAAGGCGCGGTTACACTTGTCCGCGTTCCGGTTACAGCGCACGCGTACCGTATACGGCAGTTCCGTTTCGCAGATTTCCGCCGTCCGGCGTCCCTTGTCCGTAATGCGGTAGAGCTTCTCCTCCGGACAGGCCACGTGACCCGTATCCACCAGTTCCGACAGGCGTTCCGTGAAGTCAAAATAGTGGATGCCGTCGTCGCACAGGCTCATGTCCAACAGCATATCAAAGGGGACGGGTTCGGCAAGGCGCGAGAGAATATAGAGTATCAGAATTTTTTGTTCCAGCTCTCCGTGAATGAATCCGGGCATAAGCGCTTCCCCCCTTCGTATTCGGCTTTTCCATTATACGCCATCTTGTCTGACGCGGCAACCGGAAAGTTGGAATCATCCCCGGAAATCAGCGTCCGTCGTTCCGCCGCGCCCTGCGCGCAACGCCCCGCCGGCTGTCACCCCGCCGCGTGATACGCATACACTGGACTGAAAGCGCGTTCCCCTTCCCGACGAAACGCGTTTTCAGTCCAGTGTTTTTGGAGGTATGATTCTATGTCAGAACGAGTTTTGCCCGGCCCCATTGAAGATTTGCGCGGAGCGCGGGAAGCTGTGTGCGTCCATACCCGGAAAATCTATGATTCGTGCCGGGATAAAGATTGCATTGAAGATTTGCGATTCTATCCGCAATGCCGTTGCGCGGACGTTATCAACCGCGCCATGTCGGTCAAAGGCGGGAGCGCGAAACTGTTGCATGTCTATGTCGACGTGGAGCCGGTAAGTTTCCATCGCGGATTCTATACCGTGGATATGCGCTTTTTCTACCATATCACGTTGCAGGCGTATTTGAGCAGTCCGATTCCGGTGACGGTGGAGGGCCTGTGCGTATTCGACAAGCGCACGATTCTGTATGGCAGTGAGGGCAACGCGAGAATCTTCTCTTCCCAGGTTCGCATTGGCGAGCCGGACATTCAGATGATGCAACGGAGCAATCTTCCCATCGCGGTGGTAGAGGCGGTTGACCCGATTGTGCTCGACGCCCGCATTGTCGACCGTTGCGAGCGTCGGGACTGCGAACTGTGCGAAATCCCCGACTTCATCAACGGCTGTTTCGGCGACGGCTTATCCAGCGGCGACGACGGGCGTCAGGTTTATATCACGCTCGGACAGTTCTCCATTGTGCGTCTGGAACGCGACACCCAGCTTTTGATTCCCGTCTTTGGGTATTGCATGCCGCGCAAAGACTGCTCGGGCACGGGCGGCCTGAGTCCGGCGGAAGACCCGTGCAGCATTTTCCGTAACATCGACTTCCCGGAGGGCGAGTTCTTCCCGCCCAACGCGATTCGCGGCGCGGGTTCGTGCAACTGCGCGGACGTTTGGGGCGACAGCGATTCCTGCGGAAACGTCGGCGGCGTGAGCGGGAACGGCTGCGGTAACGTCGGCGGAAATTGCGGCAATATTGGCGGCGTCAGCGGCGGAAGTTGCGGCAACGTCGGCGGCATTAGCGGGAACGGTTGCGGCAACGTCGGCGGAAGTTCCGGCAACGGCGGCGGATGTCGGCGCGATTGAGCGCGGAAGGCGCGGCAATGCGCGGAAATTCCGTCCCGTGACGCGTCCTCATCCGAACAGACGGTTTGATAAGTAATCACAAAGCCCCGTCCGTAACAGGCGCGGGCGGGGGGATATTCGCATTTCGTGAGGCGCGGACGGGTCAATCAAATGGGACGCGGACGGGATTCAATCGAAAATCATGCGGCTGACGAACCAGTAGAGCGCGGCGCCCATGAGACCCGCGCCAATAGCGACGACCCATCCGCGCCCGTTACTAAGGACGCTCCACGCGATGATGACCCCAAACACGCCCGATACGGCATAACGACCGTTTTTCTTGTCCATATTCGTTCTCCTGTCCGGTTTCCGGATACGAAAAAAGGCCCGTCAGCGACGGACCCACGATGTCACATGCCCTTGATGATGTCAACCCGCGCCCCGCATGGGACGGCGCCCGATTACTGACCGAGGCCGTTTCAACCCACGCCCCGCATAGGGGCGACGTTCCCTCTCACTGGAGGCCGTTTCAACCCACACCCCACATGGGGTGACTTCCTCCGAATTATTGGAGGCCGTTTCAACCCACACCCCCGCGAGGGGGTGACCTCCCTTTTCACTGTCCAAGGCCGAAGCGCTTGTTGAACTTGGCGACGCGTCCGCCCGTGTCGACGAGTTTCTGCTTGCCCGTGAAGAAGGGGTGACACTTTGAGCAGACTTCCACCTTAATATCCTTTTTGGTGGAACCTGTCTCAATTACATTACCGCAGGCGCAAGTAATTGTAGTCTGCTGATAACTGGGATGGATTCCTTCCTTCATGCTCTTGTTCACCCCTTTCGGATTCAGATTACCCGGCGGAGCTTTCACCCCGCGCAAGCGAAAGCCATTCTACCACGCCGTCCGGCAAAATGCAAGCGTTTTTTTCAAATTTTTTTGTCTCCCTGTTTTTTCCGGCCCGGACGAAAGAATTTTTACCTGAGCGGTTGACCGTGAAAAACCCTACCCCCTGTCCCCTTCTCTTTCAGGGACGGGGGAACCAGTCTTGAAAACGCTTTCAAGTCTCGGAAGTCCCCCCCTGAAAGGGGGATTTAGAAGGGGTTCGCTCAGGCAAAAGAATTTTGTGAAAATCGCCGTAAATTCCGCTTTACAAGCGGGAAAAGCTATGGTATAATCCGCCTTGCCTTATCAAAGGCGAAAGCCCCGGCGCCATGTTGCGCGGATTTCCTCCTGTCCCGGAACGCGGAGCCGCGGGGTATCCAAAACAGAAAGGCGGATTTATCCATGCTGCGCAAAGACCAAAAAACCGCGATTATCGACGCGAACCGTACCCACGAAAACGACACCGGCTCCCCGGAAGTGCAGATTGCCATTCTGACGGAACGAATCAATGTGCTCACGGAGCATATGCGCCGTAACCCGCAGGACAAGCACTCCAACCGCGGCCTCTTAAAGATGGTCGGCAAACGCCGGAGCCTTCTCGACTACCTCCAGCGCAAGGATATTGAGCGCTATCGCGCCCTGATTGCCAAGCTGGGCATCCGGAAATAAGTTGCGCGGGGTGACGGAGCGAACCTCCGTCACCTCTTTGCGCCGATTTCCGGCGATAACGCCGCGCCTGATTTTTTCGGACGCGGTTACATTTCAACCCACATAATCATTAGGAATCTGAATCACTTTTGAAAAACAATGATTACGACCAAACGAAGCGGTATTTCGCTTCAAAACACAAAGTTTCACCCCTTTCTTCATCAAAACATTATAGGG
This sequence comes from Oscillibacter sp., assembly GCA_017447005.1. Taxonomy (GTDB): domain Bacteria; phylum Bacillota; class Clostridia; order Oscillospirales; family Oscillospiraceae; genus Oscillibacter. The sequence goes on along the minus strand of JAFSOM010000351.1, from coordinate 288 downwards.
CTTTTCTTGAAATAGTCAAGTCATATATACAGCGTCTTTTTGTGTTTGAAATTGCGCCTGATGTTTCCGGACGCAGTTTCAAATGCGAAAAGACGCTCCCCCGGAGTAACAAAGAAATTATCTAAAAGGAGTTCCCAGATGTCAACGATTATTCATCAAAGAGCGTTCCCGCAGTACCGGAAATACGAAATGGACTTGGCCGGACGGCCCCTGACGCTGGAAGTCGGCAAACTCGCCGAGTTAGCCAACGGCGCCGTGATGGTCGGTTACGGCGATACCCGCGTGTTG
>JAFSOM010000350.1 GCA_017447005.1 Oscillibacter sp. | reverse complement strand
ATGGTAGACCCGCAAAGTACTTTGACCCGGCGATGGATGACTGCCCGCACTTTAATCCCCTTGCAGGCAGGGAGCTGGATGTCGTGGAAAATATAGCGACCACGTTTCGCATGCTTAATCCGGACTCGCCTACGTTCTTTCTGGATTTGAATGAGCAGCTCATCAGAAATGCCGTCAAGGTACTGAAGCGACTCGATAAGGACGAGGGCATCGACGGGAAGAATGCGACGCTTATCAATCTGAGCCGGTTGCTTCAAAACTCCGGCGGACAAGGCAGGGACATCATCCAACGCTTCTCCAAAATCGCTGCCAGAACGGATTCTGAAGCAAAGGAGAATGCGGATATCAGCTCATGGTTCCTGAACGATTACTTTGTGGAACGCTCCAAGATATACGAAAACACCTCGGGTGTACGCAGCCAAGTGGCAAAGATATGCTCAAACGAGTTCTTGAGAGAGGTCCTGAACCCCAACGTGATGGAAGGCGAGCACAACGATATCGATTTCGACAAGGCGCTTGCCGATGGCGAGGTCATTTGCATCTCGACCGCGCAAGGCGTGCTTCGCGGCTTGAGCCGCTTCCTCGGCTACTTCCTCATCCTCCAGCTCCAATCTGCGGTTTTCCGCCGCCCGGGCAATGAAAACACCAGACGCGCGTGTTTCCTCTATATCGACGAATTCCAGACCTACTCCAACCCCGGTTTTGGCGACATGCTTACGATGGGCCGCTCCTATCGCGTTGCGTCCCATCTTGCGACACAAGCACGCTCGCAGATGGCGCTCGGCGCGGGCAGGGACGGCAAGGAGTTTGTCAGCTTAGTCGATTCGAACGCCAGAAATGTCATCCTCTATCCCGGCTGCAGCTATGACGACGCTAAATTCTATTCCAACAAATTTGGAGAGATGGAGACAGTAGAGACAATGGTCGGCGTCAGCCGCAAGCGATTTAACCTCATCACAGGCGGCTTTGCGCCGCTCGGGCATCCGACGGAGTCTGTTCGCGAGCAAAAAAAGATGGTAGCTAATTTCTCGCCTACTGACATCATCTATCGGCCGTTTGGAGAAATCACCTATTCCATCGTCAAGAATAACACGTTACAGCCAGCCAAAGTCGGGAAAATCACATACATCGATAAAGACCTGAACGATGAGCTGGATAGGCGCATCGAGGAATATGACCGCCTGCATAAGCGCAAGACCGAAGACGAGCTATACGAGGAGCGCAGGAAAAAAGCTCAGGGTGGCATGGTATGGGAGGATGAAAACGGCTTCCAGGAGGGTATGGAGCTGGAAGACCCGATGAACGGTGAGACGCTTGAGCCGGAGCCGATGCCTGAAAGTACGGATGGCAGCCTGTTTTCCGTTATTGAAGAAGCAGAAAAGAACGAGCGTCGGCAAATGCCGCCAGAACACGCGATTATCGATGAGGATTTCCGACAGGAACTGGAGAACCGCCCGGACTCGGCGGATTTTGAGCCGCTGGACGATAACGGGAATATATTCGACGGCCTTGTAGACGACGATTTCTACTCGTAGGCAGGGCATATGAGGAATGAAATTATGAAAGATAAGAAAGTAGCTTTGATAGCTGCACTTTGCCTCTGCGCATTTGTGGGACTGGCGTATTGGCTCACAAGAGCGCTGTTTGAACCGCCCGATGGCGAAAAAGCCGGCATATTGAATCCGGAAAGCGGTATCGTGGCCCCGGCAATCACAGAAGATGACAGAGTAGATGCGTATCATAAGCGTCCGGTCTTTCCTCCCGCGTCAGAGCTAAAACTGGACGAACGGGCGCTTACATACCTGTCAACCTCGGACTTCGATGGCCTTGATGCGTGGCTGCAGCAACTCAGCAACACATATCGGGACGGCACAGAGGAGGAGTCGGATGATAGCCAGATACGCTATTCGTCGCTGATTGAACGCTATCGCGCGGATGCTGCGCTGATGGAGGCTATTCTAAGCGGCGATGCCGGCTACGAGCCGGTGGCGCGGTTTCAAACACCTGACGTTCTTGCCGCTGCCATAGTTTACGCCCCGATTTCAGCAAAATATAGCGCATTCATAAATCAGGATGCTCTCATAATTCCTCCGGTCAATTCTGCTCACGCAGGTGATACAGGACTGGAAAGAAAGGCACTCTCAGTCCAACGGCAGCTGGAGTTGATTGGCGAATACAGCGCCCGAATGTCGGACGAGCGATATGACGAGGTCTACGAATATGCCTTCCGGGCGCATGGCCTCCCGCTTGTTCTGCATATCGTTCATACCCGGGAGAATCTGTATCTTCCGTACTCGCTGCAAATCAGCGATACGGAAACTGCCAGCCGAGCGGGGGCATGCGCAGCCGGTTGGGTGACGGTAAAGGATATTAGGCAGATGCAGGAAACAGCGAAGGCATCCGGACTCACGTTCGACCCCGACAGCGTCATCGCCATCAGCGATGGCACGGAAAGTGAGGACACAGGGGAGGAAGTGCCTGCGTTTCAGATGCCTGAGGGCTTTCAGCCGCTGACAGAGCCTCTGGATTTCCAAACACGGCCGGGTGCGTGAGCCTTTGCGATTATAAAATGCGGTCATAGTTCATATAACAAGGTAAGACGCAATATGAAAAGCGTCGCGGAAACTGAAATTAGGAGCGGCGAGAGAAACTGGATAGGAAGCAAGGAACACGCTCCGGAAAAGGAGTTTGTGATGAATCAAGTCATGAATCTGGAGAAGGACACAAAAGCAATCGAGCAGCTGATTGGGCAAGGGACGGTGCTCTGGGGTCAGGTGACCCGTGTAGGCAACGACCATGACCGGGGCATGGCCTATATGCTTGTGGCGCTTCGCGGCGACGAGCTGCCGCATCGGTATACCTGCATCGTCTACAGGGACGAGGCGGATGCTGAATTCAAAAGCGGGCATCTCCTCTATCTTGTTGGGCACCGGGTGCCGGTGACGGTTATCGGCATCGATAAGGAGCATCAGCGGCTCATCGGCTCGCGTAAGCGCGCACAGGAGAAAAACAAGGTGGATATGCTTCAAGACCTCGCCTCCGGCAAGGAGATGGAAGGTACCATCCTGAACTTTGTCTCCTATGGCGCGTATGTGGAGGTGAACGGCGTGGTCGGGCTTCTGAAAAATACGGACTATTCCATCGATTTCAGCGAAATCAGGGAATCCCACAACGCCGGGGACGTACTTACCGTCAAATGCAAGGAAGTCACCAACGAAGGTAAAATCTTCTGGGTGCTGCCGGAGAAAACGCATCGCGCAAAACCGATTGATTGGAACATTGAGCCGGATACGGCGCTTCTGGGCACGGTCCAGAACATCTGCAGCTTTGCAAACGGCGTCGGTATCTTTGTGCGGATTGCACCGGGTCTGGACGCGCTTTGCACCATCCCGCAGAATGTTGAGGTGGAGGTCGGAACGCGCGTGTCTGTCCATATCACCAGCATTGAACCCGCAGCCGAAGCCTATATGCCGCCCCGTGTCAAAGGCCGCATCATGCGGGTCGTATGATGCCGGCATCCAGCTGAGGAAGGAGACGTGACAGATGCGTAACTACGTAACAGAAGCCGAAGGCAAGAAGCTGGATGTCAATTACGACTTCAAACAGTCCTGGGTGCATGATTTCTCGTTCAACAAGACAAGGAACGAAAGCCTGATGATTAAGTTCTTTAGAGAAGGCAGCGATGAGAAGCAGCGCGTCGGATTGAACATCCTTATCTTCCTCTCGCAGTTCCGGTTCGCAACAAGGGAGCAAATCATGTGCGCCTTGAAAATCAAGGGCTTGGAGTCCGCCCTCGTTGACGAGCTGCTGGAGGAATACGTTGAAAACCGCGTGATGAATTGCTTTACGCTTGCTCAGTACGAGTTGGACGTGCTTCCAGAGGATGCGATTCATATCTACTGTATGGACCATGGCGCGCGGCACATCCTTGCGCACTACTACCGCGAAGACTATGTCTACTGGCAGTCAACAGACAATCTGCGCGGAACGGAGCAGATTGTAAAGTGCCTGTCAACCTGCTGGTTCTATCTTTCCCTTGCCGCAGTGAAGCAAGAAAATCTGCGAGTGTTTGAGCCCTTATATGACGTCTCAATCGGGCGCAGAAACGCGCGGTTCTCGGCGTGCTTCGAAATCCTGAACAAGAAAGGCGGCGAGCCGTCTACTGCCTGGGAGAAGGACCCGACGCGCAAGTTCATTCTGGAGTCTGTGCGTGATTATGACTTGCCAACCTATTGGCAGAAGAAATGCGTCGAGCAAATCAAACCTTACCTCGCGCAGAAATACTGGCAGCAGAACTTCTCCGATGAACCGATGTTCATTCTGCTGGCGCAGTCAAAAGACAGTGCGCTTGTGGCGGCAGATAAGTTCTATCGTATTCTTGGCACAGAGATGTTCCGTGTGACAACGGATGGCGATGTCGCCAAGGGCATGGATAAAGCGCCATTCTACAAGTACCTTCCCGGAGAAGACGGCGCAGTCGGTAAGCTGCGTGCCGGCCGGGCAGTCATCTTCTCCCAAAAAGAGAATTGAGCCTATTACAACATCAGCGGGGCCGGATGACAGGCTCCGCTGATATTTATGCCCACTGAGGCATAAAAGAAGCAACAGGAAACGACCGGGTCCCGATGGGAAACGAGAATGAGGACGGTGATAGTTTGGATGAGATAAACAGCCAGAATGAGCAAATGAGCCAGTCAGGCAGCGACAAAGTCGCCGCAGTCGGAAAAAGAGCCGGCAATGCTATAGGGAAGCTGGGGAAGAAGGCAGTAAAAGCCGTTGTCAAGCTCATCGTAAAGCTGATAGCTAAGCTCATAGCGCTTCTCGGCGCGGCGGGTATTATCCTGATAGGTTTAGTCGCGGCTGTCATATTAATCTGCTGCATCTTTAACTGGATGAAAGAAGAACGAGGTACGAGCGCACAGTTTGCTCAAGACAGCGTGTATGAAAACCCCACCGTTATGATGGAAGATGGCCTTCTTCACGCTGCCGCCTTAACGGAGCCGCAGGCGGTCATAGACGCTTACTACAAGTACATGTCAAGTGACTCGCATACCAAATACTACAACGGAAAGTACTATAACTTCTCCAAAGAGAACCAGACCCACGATTTTGCCGGGTTAATGGACTATTTTGAGAGAGAAAACTATTTCTATCTTTCGTCGCCATTTATCAAAATGGCGGATGAGCTGTTCCATAAATCCCAATTCTATTATCCGGAGCAGCTGATTCAGCCGGTAT
>JAFSOM010000349.1 GCA_017447005.1 Oscillibacter sp. | reverse complement strand
GCATTGTCTCCGGGCTGATTTTCATTACCAGAACGGGCAAGGCTCTGGACAGAAGCAATATCTGGCGGATGATTAAGAACATTGGGATAGCCGCCGGGATTGCGGCGAAAAAAGTCTTTCCCCACAATCTGCGCCACCTGTTTGCGCGGACGTACTACCAAATCCATCACGACCTGGGCGGGCTTGCCTCCATTCTCGGACACAGCAGCGTGGACACGACGAGAATCTACACCGCCGACAGCGGGGAGCGCGAACGGATGAAAATGGATGCGCTTGGGCTGGTGTTCGCCTGATTACAACAGATTGCGGAATCTGTGACAAAGGCGCCTGAACGGGATTCGTAAGACAGAGAGAGCGGGCAAGTCAAAGCGACATCTGCGGACAGTTCTTTGGACACCCGTCAATTTATTGCGCCCATTTTGCGGGGCGCCCATCCCAAAGAATGTTAGGAACGCCTTTCGCTTGTCCGAAGGGGGAGTTAAGTGGACGAAAACAGCGTACAGGAAGAAGTTGTAAAACAACTGGAGGAGTACAGGGCAAACAAGCGGAGAATCGACGCTCTGAGATATGAGCTTGAGCAATACTGCGACGTTACCCCGGAGGAAATGATAGACTCCATGAACTTTTCCCACGGAAGGGACGGCGCCCGTTCCTCTGCGGGGCATACGTCGGACAAGACGCCCTATATCGCGTTGAATTACCTGAAGCGGGCGGAGGAGGAGAACCGCAGAACCAAGGAGGAGATTTTGGCGGAATATTTTCCGATTGTGCGCAAAGTGGACCGTTTGGAACACTAAGAGCCTATCCCAAAATTGACATTTATGCGTCCATGGTGTTATAATAGGAGATAGAGGTGAGCGTCATGGAAAAAAAGAGTTACAAATCATGGACAATGTCCGATGAGTTTTGGGATGAGGTCAAAGACGTAATCCCGGATACGGCGGGAAAGCGTGACCCGAACAAAACGTATCAACATAAGCCGGGACAGGGACGCAAGCCGTTGCCGCCCAGAAAGGTTCTGGCGGGTATCCTTTATATCTTACGGACGGGGTGTCAATGGAAAGCGGTTCCGAAAGAGTACGGCTCTGGGAGCAGTCTCCACCGTTATTTTCAGAAGTGGACGGAAGCCGGATTTTTCCGGAAAATCTGGGCGATGGGTCTGGACAAATACGACGAAATTAAAGGAATCGGCTGGGATTGGCAAAGCGGCGACGGCTGTATGGTAAAAGCGCCATTGGATCGTGAGGCGGTTGGACCAAACCCGACCGACCGGGGAAAAAATGGGGACAAAACGAGGCCTTCTGACGGATAAAAACGGACTTCCTCTCTCAGTCGTACTGGACGGAGCGAATCGTCACGACATAAAACTGCTGGAAGCTATGCTGGATGGCATGGTCGTCGTCCGTCCTGTCCCAACAAAGGAACATCCGCAAAACATCTGTCTGGACGCGGCGTATATAGGCAGCGAGGAGATGTTAACCGAGCGGGGCTATGTCGTCCATATCAGACCGCGTGGGGAAGAAAAAAAGGAACTGGAACGGAATCCTAACTTCAAGGCAAGGCGCTGGGTCGTGGAAGTCACGCATTCTTTTATGAACCGCTTTCGGAAGTTGCTGGTTCGTTATGAGAAGAAAACGGAAAATTATATGGCTCTTATTGAGTTCGCCTGCGCGATTATCGTTTGGAGAAAACTCATTCCCGTTCACCAGTCCTGACTTATCGCTAATAATTTTGGGATAGGCTCTACATCTCTTTGCTGGAAAGTCAGGAAGCGGCTGTGATTTATCTGACTTACGGAGACCGTTTGAAAATGTCGATATAGCCAGACGATTGAAAGTCAGCGTAAAGAGCGTGTCGAACATCAGGAAACGCGCAATCGCCCATCTGCGTCAAATGTTTGACTTCACGTCTATGGTTCGTTAAGCCTGCTCTGATTTTAAGGGCGCGCCGTCCGGCTTACGGAAAAACGCGCCCGAATCGGACAGGCGCGTCTGCGCGGAGCTTCAAATTTGTCGCTTTCCTTTGGCGTAGAGCGGTTCTAAAAATCCGCTGTGGTTAGGGAGGGAATCTATGACTCGTTATTTTACGCAGGATTGGTTTTACCGCGCTTTTCTTCATCCGAACTGCGTCGTCAGATGTTTCTTTTGGGGCGTGGCTGTTTTGACTGAGGCCGATTTTAGTCCGGAGATGAAAGAACTCCTGAACAGCGGAGCGGAGCGCCTGAGAATCAGGATGGAGGCGCGCCTTTTCGATTCCTCATGCGGCGCGGCGCTTTTCGATGAAACAGGCGAGATTCTCCGGGCTTTTGACGTTGAGGAATCCGCGACAGCCTGCGCCGCGTTCGTTCAGTTTCTCCAGGAACGGCGCGGCATGGGGCTTGCGTCGTACTGGCACAGGAATCTCAACAGGGACACGCCGGGCTACCGTCCTCTGAACAGCCGCGAAACAGCGTTGGTTCGCCAAACGCTGTCACGGCGGCCATACGGCGCGTGGGCGTTCCGCTCCTCCCGCGAGGCGCTGGAAACGCTGGACAGCCTCGCCGCGCAAATCGCCGACGGTTTGGACAAGCCGGACAAACGCGACCCCGCCGCGCTGGACTGGCTGAACTGCGTCTCGGAGGTGAAACGTAAAATCCTGATTTACGGACTTCCCTCAATCGCCGAGGAGAATATGTTCTACGGTCTGGAAATCAGCCAGTTAGGGTTGGGATTGAACCTGTACCACATCCGGATTTCCTATAATTCTCCTCTGGGGGATGTTATTCCTTCACGGAATAAGGCGGCGGAGCCTGTTGTGCGAAAGCATTTCTCGACTGTCTTTTACGGCGAAATGCCATACGTTTCATGCGCGGAGTACGCCCGCAGAGGCGGCGTTTCGGAGGAAGCCGTACTGCAATGGATTCAACGCGGGGAAATTCGCGCAGCCGTTCCGGACGGGAAGGAATGGAAAGTTCCCGCCGATTCCCCGTTGCCCGACGGCGCGTTTACGGCGCAAACCTACCTTGTAACGGATACGCCGCCTCTGAGCAAAGGCATTGGAGGCTATCTGTTTCTGTCCCTTTTGTCTCCCGGACAGTCCTTTCGCATTTGCGAAAATGCGGACGGAAACTACGCCGTGATTCCGGCGCCTTGCGGAAAATCAAAAGGCGAAGGAAACGCCCTTGCGGTTTTCAGCCGTGAGGAACGGGAACGCTTTGAGTTTTATCTTCTGCGCTCGGAATGGGTAGCGTATGAAGTCCCCAAATATCTGTTGCCCGTTGAAAACAGGGCGCAACAGGCGGAAAGCTGAATGCCAAACGCCCGTTCGTTTCAAAAATCCTCTTTCCGCGTATCCCAGCGTGGGACAAAAGGCTTCCGAAACGGCAGGCGTTTTCCCGCCGCAGGGCGGACATAGGGCAGATATGAATGAAAAGGAGCGGTTCAATATGAGGAGGGTCATTTTAGCGGCCTTGGCTCTGTTCGCGGCGTTCAGCCTCACGGCCTGCGCCAGACGGAACGTCGTGAACGGACAGCCGGACGACGGGAATACCACGGAGGTTGCGGAGATTCCCAATCCGTTTCAGGAGTTTCGGACGTATGCGGAGGCGCGGGACGCCGCCGGGTACGATTTCGCCGCGCCGGAGAAGGT
>JAFSOM010000348.1 GCA_017447005.1 Oscillibacter sp. | reverse complement strand
GTCGCCCCCCGGAACGGGGGGAGATGTCGCGCAACGACAGAGGGGGGCGAACTCCGCGCCACAGGTTTTCCGTCACGCGTAACGGAAAACCCGCGGCGAAACGCAAATAATGCGTGACTTTTTCCCGCGAACCATGTATAATGGGCGGCATGAAAGCCTGAACGCGCCGCCGCGCCGCGTATTTTACAATGGAGGGATTTTCCGTGAACAAACTGCATGAACTCTCGGAACGTTTCGTTTTGCGTCACCCGGACTTCGGCATTCCTGGCCTCATGCGCTATATCGTCATCGCGCAGGCCGTCGTGTACGTTTTGAGCGTATTCTCCAACGCCGCCGCCGTCAGTTTTCTGGCGTTCCGCTGGAGCGCGATTCTGCACGGCGAACTCTGGCGCCTTGTCACCTTCGTCTTTATGCCCGCTTACAGTTCCCTCAGCGACCTGATTTGGTTGTTTTTTTTCCTCTACCTCTATTACATGATTGGCACGACGCTGGAAAATCAGTGGGGTACGGCGAAATTCAATCTCTATTACCTCTCCGGCGTCGCGCTGACGGCCCTCGTCGGCATTGTCACCGGACTGATTGCCGGGGACGCGTGGATTAGCGGCACGGCTTTTATCAACCTGTCCATGTTCTTCGCCTACGCCATGCTCTATCCCGATATGCAATTCCTTCTGTTCCTCATCATCCCCGTGAAGGTCAAGTGGCTTGCGTGGCTCGACGCGGCGTTCTTCGGCCTGTCGATTCTCTCCAACCTCTTCCGCCTGAATCTTATCGGGGCCGCGCTCCCGCTGATTGCAATCCTCAATTTCTTCGTGTTCTTCTGGCCTGACATCACCGACTGGTTCGTTTACCGCCGTCAGCGGGCGCAACATCAGACTTCGCCGAAAACGATTCATTTCCGCACGGCGGCGCGGCAACAGAAGCGGAAAGAGGCGCAACAGGGCTATCGGCACAAGTGCGAAATCTGCGGACGCACCGACGCCGACTTCCCCGATTTGCAGTTCCGTTACTGTTCCCGCTGTTCCGGCTATCACTGTTTCTGCTCCGACCATATTTTCACGCACGAACATTTCAAGTAACGCGAAAGCGGAGGCGTCGAAACGCAAATAACGTGAAAGCGGGGAACGTAACACGCGTTCCCCGCCTTGCTTATCCGTTTGCTCACCGCCTTGCTTATGCGTTTTTCGATTGCCCGGACAGCAAATCGCGCACGACTTCCGCCGCGAGCAACAGTCCCGCCGCCGCCGGTACGAACGCCGTACTGCCCGGTACGGGCCGCCCGGAATCGCGTAACGGGCCGCCCGGGCGCGGCGTCAAAGGCGTTTCGCGTGACCAGACGACTTTCAGGCGCGGAATATTCCGTTTCCGGAGTTCCTTCCGCATGACGCGGGCCAGCGGACAGACCGACGTTTCGGAAATGTCCGACACTTCCAGCATGGACGGATAGAGCTTGTTTCCCGTGCCCATGCAACTGATAATCGGCGTTCTCGTCGCGTACGCATTCTCAACGAGCGTCAGTTTCCCCGTCACGGTGTCGATGGCGTCAACGACGTAATCGTAGCGGCTAAAGTCGAATTGCGCGGCGGTTTCCGGCGTGTAGAATATCCGGTAGGCCGTCACGACGGCGTCGGGGTTGACGGACAACGCCCGCTCCCGCGCAACGTCAGCCTTGTAACGGCCTATCGCGTCAGCCGTCGCCAGAATCTGACGGTTGAGGTTGCTTTCCGTCACGCGGTCATGGTCGACGAACGCCAACGCGCCGATACCGCTTCGTACTAACGCTTCCGCGACGTATCCGCCCACGCCGCCTAAGCCGAATACCGCCACCCGCGCCCGTGACAGCCGTTCCATACCGTCGCGCCCGAATAACAGTTCCGTGCGGGAGAACCGACTTTCCGGTTTCATCCCCGACGCGTTGAGCTGTCCTGCGTTTAACGCTTCCATATCCGGCGCGTTTGATACGCCGTCAGACGTTTTCATCTCCGTGACTTTACCGGACATTTCCGCGTCCGGCGGCGCCGTCAGCCCGGAGGCCATGTCATGTCGCGTCCGCTCAGGACGTGAAAGTGCAAATGCGGCACGCTCTGTCCGGCCTGTTCGCCGATGTTCGAGACCACGCGGTAACTCTCCAGCCCCATCTCCTTGGCAAGACGCGCAATCACCGCGAAAATGTGTCCTACCGCCGCGCCGTTTTCCTCCGTCACCTCGGACACGGAAGCAAGGTGCGCTTTCGGAATCACAAGAAAGTGTACGGGGGCCTGCGGCGCGATGTCATAGAAGGCGTAGCAAAGCTCGTCCTCGTAGACTTTCTTACTGGGAATCTTCCCCGCCGCAATGTTACAGAATAAGCAATCCGACATAGTAAAACTCCTTTCCAAGTTCAAGCGCTCATAGCCTGAACAGGTTTTTCAAATTCAGCCGATGTTCGCCTCATAGGGTTCGCACAGCGGACGGCAGTCACTGTCGCAGAGGATGACCCGCGCCGTTTTCGCGTCCGTGGGCAACGGAAACTCCGCTGTTCCCGCGCTCGCCTGTACGCTCTCCAAACGCGCCGACATAAATTTCCCGTTGTCGCCGAAGTACGCCGCCGCCACTGTCACGGGATACAAATTCGTAAACGCGACGGTCAGTTTTCCGGCGCCTTTCGTGGCGAGGAGGATTTTGTAGAGCGACACGGATTCCCCGTTCAGGGATAAACTCGTCAGGTTGACGTTCGAGTATTGCGGGGCGCCGTCCTGATTCATGGACACGCTGACATCCTCGCCCTGTCCGCTCCCGCTGAGGCTCACGTTCTTGTAGGGCATGTCCGCGAAATCCGATTCCAGCGCGATTTCATACGTATCGGACGCCGACGCCCCCGTCACCATCACGCTGTTTTCCCTTTCGTCGTCGCTGACGCCGAATGTCACCTCGTTCGCGCTCGTGCTAATCTCCGCGCTCATGTGACTGTCCGTCATGCTCGCCGTCAGCGTGATATTGTCGCTTGTGGTAAGGGTGTAGGTTTCGTTCCGGGGCAGACAGACGCTCCGCTCCTTGGGCCAGTACATCGACAGCTCCACGATTTCATACACGCCCTCCGCGTTCGCGCTGAACTGTCCGTTCTCCAAACTCGCCACGGGCTTTCCATTGATGTCCGTAATCGAGACGTTGTCCGCGTTGACCGTCAGAACCTGACTTTTTTGCTGTTGCTTTCCGCGATTCGTCCAGATTTCTTCCAGTACGGCGTAGGGCACGTAGGAAATAGAACAGGCGTCGCCGTTCTCGTCCCCGGTTCCCCAGACGCCATGACCGCCCATGTCGTAACTCCACGCCGTCAGATTCCCGGACGCGTCTTTCCCGAGCGTCAGATACCGCGTCTTGCCGGGGTGGTTGCAGTCATAGATACGGATTCGGCTTTCCGTGTCGCTGACATCCTCCGCGCCAATCGCAAGCAAGGCGTGTCCGCCCACGCCGCTTTTGACGATGGCAATCAGCGTCGGGCGGCCCGCTTCCATATCCGTGCGCACGGCCTCGAAGAGGGCTTTCAGGTTTTTTACGCCCCGGAGGTCCGCCGCCGTGCGGTTATTCTCCTGCCGCGCCTTCACAAATGCGTCCGCGTACTGCGCCACCTGCATGGCCTCGACGAAGGTCAGCGCCGACATTTCCGCGTTCTTGTCGCCGATTTTCACGCCCCAGACGTTATTTTGTCCGAAGTCCGACGGATTCAGGCCCGTATTGGCGTAGAACAGCGCCGCCGAACCCGACATTCCCGCGCAGTTGCCGCCCCACGGGAAAGCGGTCTTTTGCTTGTAGAGCATTTTCGCCTTGACCGTCTCGCCGAATATCACGAAAAACGAATTGGGCGTGATGGGATGTTTTCCGCCGCCGGGGCCGCCCGCGGACGTATAGCCGAAATCCGCCATACTGTTTCCGAAGGCGTAGGCGTCGCGGGTCACGTCGAAAAGGATAGGGGCAATTTCCGTAAACTGCGCGGTATACGTCGCGTCGCCCGAGAGCGCGGACGGCTCCGGCGACCAGCCCGCGAACGCGTAGCCGGTTCGTATCGGGGTATCGCCGACGTAGGCCGGAACTGTCCCCGCCGCAACGCCCGTATCGGTTTTTAATACCGCGCCGTCATAGTTTTTCCATGTGACCGTATACGTCACGGGCGCGTTTTTGTCCGTGAAATATCCCGGCGCCGACGCCGTATCAATCCGGGCGTACTCCTTATCGATATGGCTTTCATCGTATTTCGTCCCCGCGCCGCCGACCAGCGCTGTACATCCGGCGAACATATTTTGACTACCGGCGATTGCGCTTTCACGTACGGACGCGGTTACAAATTTTGAGGAAGCGTAAATTGTTTTCAAGTTGGCGCAACCGTCAAACATATCGTGCGTATACGAGACGCCAGCAGTGTCGAAATGAGAGACATCCAGCGTCGTCAGCCCACTACAGCCGTGAAACATCCAAGACATATTTCTGACATTGGAGGTATCAAAGCTAGACAAATCCAGCGTCGTCAAGCCACTGCAATTTTCAAATACGTTATCCATAGCCCAGATGTTGGAAGTATTGAAATGCGAGACATTCAGCGTTGTCAAACTGCGACAGCCTTCAAACATAGCACTCATTGTCACGACGCTGGAAGTATCAAAGTCGGACAAATCCAGCGCCGTCAGACTGCTACAGCCTTCAAACATATTGGACATATTCGTGACGCTGGCGGTATCGAAGCCGGACAAGTTCAACTCCGTCAAGCCGCTACAATCGCAAAACATAAGTTGCATATTCTTGACGTTGGAGACGTTCCAGTTGGACAAATCCAGCGCTTTCAAAGCGTCGCACTCGCAAAACATATAGCTCATATCCGTCACGTTGGCGGTATCCAGATTTTGGATATTATCCACGCGCTCCAGATTTTTGCACCTATAGAACCAGAGGGCAGTAGAGGTGGGATGAATCTTGTCCGCGAACGTTACCGCTTTAACGGATTCCCTCTCATTGTACCACGGCTCATGAAACGGCGCGCCATAGACCGCGTTTAAATCGACCTCATAGGTATTCGTGACGGTGCGCCCACTCTCCGAACTGGTTTTACTGT
>JAFSOM010000347.1 GCA_017447005.1 Oscillibacter sp. | reverse complement strand
CCGACTTCCGGGCGGCGCTGACGCGTATGGCGGCGGAGATACGTCTGACGCGGACGGCCTTCCCGGATTTGCTGGAACGTCTCGCCGACGCCTGCGCCCCCGACGCCGCGTCATTCTTCCGTAGCGTCGCGGGGGCCGCACGTCACGGCGACGCGCCTTCCGTAGCGTGGCGGGACGCCTCGGACGCGCTCCCGCTGTCGGCGGCTGACCGTCAGACGTTGCGCGAACTCGCGCCCGTACTCCGTGGCGACGAAACCGAAATCCGTCAGGCGCTCGAACTGGCCGCCACGCGCTTTGAGGACAGCTTACGCGAACTCGACCGCGTCGCGCCCGGAGAAATCCGTCAGGCCGCCGCCCTGATTTTCTCCGCCGCCGCTTTGCTCGTCATCCTGCTCTACTGATTTTCCCCGACGCCGCGCCGCCGACGGTTGACATCACGGGCCGGAAATGTTACAATCCGGGCGTAAACTGACGTAAGGAAGGCGCGGCGCGTGAAATTTACCTATATCGACCTGTTCGCGGGAATCGGCGGCTTTCATCAGGCCGCCGACGCCTTGGGCGGAGAATGCCTGTTCGCAAGCGAGATTGACCCCGAAGCCGTCAAAGCGTATGAGGCGAATTATCATCTCACGCCGCGTGGCAACATTACCAAAATTGACGCGTCGGAAATCCCCGACCATGACGTTTTATTCGCGGGCTTTCCGTGTCAGCCGTTCAGCATTATCGGCGCCCGGCGCGGGTTTGAGGATACGCGGGGGACGCTGTTTTTTGAAATTGCCCGCATACTGGAAGCCAAAAAGCCGCCGCTGTTCGTACTCGAAAACGTCAAGCAGTTGCGCGGGCACAACCACGGGCGGACGCTGTCGCGCATTCTGGAACGTCTCGACGCGCTGGGCTATCAGGTCTCGTGGAAAATCCTCAACGCGCTGGATTTCGGCTTGCCGCAGAAACGGGAACGTATTATTATCGTGGGGTTTCTCAATCATAACGTAAACTTTACGTTTCCGCAAGGCGACGGCCCCGGGAATCTGGCGGATATTTTGGAGAGCGACGACGCCGTAGACCCGAAGTTTTTCGCAAGCGAACGTATCCGGCGAAAGCGTCTCGAACGCCATACGAGCCAATACTACCCGGCGATATGGCACGAGAACAAGAGCGGCAACGTGTCCAGTTATCCGTATTCGTGCGCCCTACGCGCCGGAGCGTCCTATAACTATCTGTTAGTCAACGGCGTGCGGCGTCTGACGCCCCGCGAGATGTTGCGTCTGCAGGGCTTCCCGGATTCGTTCCGGATTGTCTGTAACGACACCCAGACGCGCAAACAGGCAGGGAACGCCGTCCCGGTGAATATGGTACGGGCGGTTTTGCGGGAGGCGTTGCGGGCGCAGTACGCGGAACGCGGCGACATGGACACGGCACGCGGCGGCATAAGCGCGGAACGGAGTGATTTTCATGGATAAGTTCACGGAGGAAAAGCGTAGTGAGATTATGTCGAAGGTGCGCAGTGAGGACACGAAACCGGAAATGAAAGTCCGCAAGCTGTTACATAGCATGGGCTATCGGTTCCGACTGCACAGGCGCGACCTTCCCGGGAAGCCCGATATTGTGCTACCGAAGTATAAGACCGTCGTATTTGTCAACGGCTGTTTCTGGCACGGTTGCCCGACGTGTCGTCACGCGAGCGTGCGTCCGAGGGCCAACGCGGACTACTGGAATCGTAAGCTTGACCGCAATCTGCAACGCGACCGCGAAAATTACGCCAAACTTACCGAATTAGGCTGGCGCGTGGTTATCGTGTGGGAGTGCGAGACGAAAGATAAGAATATCCCGCAGTTACGGGAACGTCTCAAAGAGGAATTGACGCTATCATAACGCGCCGCGAAGCTGTCCGCACGGCGAACGGACGGTTTCGCGGCGTATGCGTAAAGGGTTCGATTCTGCGCAACTTGCCAAGAAACCGCTTGACAGGAATCCGGCACGGCTTTATAATACGAAAACACGGTTTCGGACATATCGCCGTGCAGGACAGGAGCAGGAAAGGGGCCCTTTTTATGGCAGTGGAGAAAGAATATAAGATGAGCGCGGCCCGCGCCGAGGAATTGCGCGACGAGCTGACGTATTTGAAAACGACGCGTTCCGATGAGGTTGCCGAACAAATCAAGGTTGCCCGCGGATTCGGCGATTTGTCGGAGAACAGCGAGTACGACGAGGCCAAAAACGAACAGGGCAAATTGTATTCGCGTATCGCCGAGCTGGAGGAAATCTTACAGCACGTCGTGATTGTGGACGAGAGCGCGGCGCCGTCGAACGTCGTCACGATTGGCGCGACGGTCACGGTGGCGGACGCGTCCGGAAAGGAAATGCCGCCCTATAAGATTGTCGGTTCGCAGGAGGCCGACCCCATGCACGGCATTATCTCCGAAGATTCCCCGTTCGGCAAGGCGTTTCTGGGCAAGCAGGAGGGCGATACCGTGACGGTGGAAGCCCCCCGCGGCAATATCGTCTACAAGCTGGTCAAGATTGAGCGGTGAGGAAAATTCCGCCTGAGCGGTTGACGCGCCTTTGTCGCCCCCCTTGGGGG
>JAFSOM010000346.1 GCA_017447005.1 Oscillibacter sp. | reverse complement strand
CTTTTTTTGCGCGGCCTTCACCGCTTCATACTCTTCTTTTGTTATGATATATTTCTTCATTTTTATCACCCTGTTTGAGTATACCACACCTCCGTTGGTTTTGTCGACCGTTTTTTCGGAAATAGTATGATATTTCCATCCTGAATAACCGGATAGAAAAAAGCTGTCATGACAATCCATCGCAGTCTGGAGCGCGGAGGCTGAACGGATTTTGATTGACGGCAACGAGTTTGACATCCACGAAAAAGAGGATGGAATAACGGAGCCCCCTCTTCCGGCATTATCCGGAATTACGCCGAACTGCTCTAATCCCCGGACATAACGCCGGAGCAATAGGCGGAGTACGCCGCGAACGTCAGGCCGCGTTTCGGGCGGTTTTTATGCCGATTGAGCGTTTCACAGCGCCTTAAAAGCCATATTCAGTATCCAAGACTCGCCAGCCATTGCAGTACGTCCGGCTCCGCGTCCGCCGCGTCCTCCATGCTGACAAAAAAGCCGTCCCTTACCGTTGCGTCCGGCTCCAGTTCCGCGATACGCTCGAATGTCCCCCCTGACCGGCTCCCAAGGTGGGTACAGAAAGGAATCAGCGTCTTGCCGGAGAAGTCGTATTCCTCAAAGAAACTCAACATCACCTGCGGCAACGTGTACCACCAGACGGGATAGCCAATGAAAACCGTGTCGTATTCGTCCAAATTCCCGATATGGCTGGTAAGGACAGGCAGGACGCCGTTATCCTGTTCCTCTTTCGCGTGATTTGCCAGAGGCTCGTATTCGCCGGGGAATTTTTCCTCCGTCCGGATGGAGAACAGTTCCCCGCCTGTCCGTTCCGCGATAATGTCCGACAGAAATTTGCTCAATCCCTTGGCCTCTCCGTCGTCTGCCAGTACGCTTGCGCTGGAAATGGCGTCCACGTCGCTGTTTTCCGCCACGGCGAAATAGGCAATCAGTATCTTTTCGCCGCCCGTATCGTCAGCGGATACAACCGCCGCTTCGGTATCCGGTTCGCTGTCCTCTAAAATATCCGCTTCGTTATCCGCCGTTTCCCCGCCGGACTGCGGCTCCGCGTTTCCGCCGCAACCAGCCAACAGGGACAGCGTCAGAACGTATGATAAAAACAGGGCAATCCATTTCCTTCGTTTCACGTCAGTTCCTCCCATCAGTCGCGGCTTTCCGTTTCAAAAACCGCGCCATGTTCCGTCCCGAAACCCGCATGATTTGCAGTCCGCTCAATAAATATACCCGGGTTTGAGCAGTTCCAACAGCGCCGCGTCATGATGATAAGCTAAATGGGATTCCGTATCCAGAATCATCGCCGCGCCGCTGGCGGGGGTATAGGGTTCCCATTGCGGAAGTCCGTCAACGGTCGGGGCGCCTGTCCGGGCGAACTGCGCCCAAATCGCGCTCATAATGTCGGACATCTCCGCGTTTTCCGGCGCGGACGTGCGGAATACCAGCGGAATTTCCGCGCCGTGGGTAGCGCCGGGAGCCCCGTATGTCATGACGTAGGAATAGACAGGCGCGCCGCCCTGTTGCGCCTAATGCGCTGTGATTTTCAAAATGGGCGGGCGGAGCATGGCGTCTACATAGAGCGCGTTCGCAACAGCCACGCCGGGGTACGCCTCCTGAAACGCCGCGAGAACCGCTTCCGCGTCGTCGCCGTAAGTCTCACGCAGTTGAGCAAGAACCGCGTTTTCGTCCATATCGGCGTCTACGTTCATCGCAAACTGCCATTCGTTCAGGTTTGTGCCGATAAGCAGGGGAATGTCGAACGCGTTTTCGGCGAAACCGTCGTCCAAGACCGGATTAGAGGGAATCACGTCTCCGTCCACTTCTGGCATCCACTCGAAAGCGTAGGAGCCGCCGAACGGACTTTCAATCTGAAATTCTTCCGCGACTTGCGCTAGCGCCTGCGTTCCGGCCTCATTCAGCGTTTCAAAAGCGACAGTTTCCAAATCGGAAAGATTCTCCGCCGTAATATTCAGCGTTTCCAGCGTCAGTTCGGCAACTCTCGCGTTCATTTCTTTCGTTGCGAATACCGGGCCGAGCGTGTCCGTCGCGCCGGATTCGTTGATTCCCTTGTGTAACAATCCTTTGGCGTAAGGCGTTGTCATCAGCGCCAGAACCTTCGCGCCGCCGCCGGACTGTCCGAACGCCGTGACGTTTTCAGGGTCTCCGCCGAACGCGGCGATATTGTCATGAATCCATTGCAGGGACGCGACCATATCCAGCGCGCCCACATTCCCGGATTGCGCGTATTGTTCGCCGTAAGCGGACAAATCCAGATACCCAAGGACGCCCAAGCGATGATTCACCGTCACCACGACGACATTTTCCGCTTTGGCGAGGTTCGCGCCGCTGGTACCGTCGCCATTAGCGGAGCCGGAAGTCATGCCGCCGTGAAACCATACCATGACGGGACGCTTTTCGGCGTCGCCTGTCCCGGGCGTCCAGAGGTTCAGGTTCTGGCAGTTATTGTCCTGTCCGTCCGCGCTTCCCCCGAAGAACGAGGTTTGCGGAGAAATCGCGCCCCAGTCGTCCGCGTCCCGGACGCCCTCCCACGGCGTGACCGCCTCCGCCGGGAGAAACCGCCCTTTCGCCTCCGCGTAGGGGACGCCTAAAAACTGATAAACGCCGTCAAGCTCCGTTCCCCGCACCTGTCCGGCAGTCGTGGCGACAATCGCCGGGGCCATCGTTTCTTCGCTGATTTCCGGTTCCTGTACGGTCTCCTGTTTCGCGTCCGCGTCCGTATCCGCGCCGCTCTCCACGACGCCGCAAGCGCTCAACAGTCCCAGCGTCATGACGCCCGCCAGAATCAGGGCCAGCAGTTTTCCGCGTTTCATTCCGTTCGCCTCCTATTTTTATCCGCCTGTCCGCGGAATCATTACCCGCACGCTTCAAAATCGCTTGATAACCTTCGTTTCGACATTTACAATGGCATTATAAACGATTGCAATTCAAATGTACAATAGAACCTTTTAATTCTGACTATAATTTTTGCGCATAGCGACGCTGATTCCCCTGTTTGGAAACGCTCCGCGCTATGCTCGCGTTATGCGCGGCGGCAATCCCATTGAAAGCCGCCAAACGCGTTAAAAAATCCCGCCCAATGTTTTCATTGAGCGGGACGCCGTTTTGTTGACGGGATGATTCCGGTTGTCAGCCGCCGAAAGGCGTTGTGAAGAAAGCTCCCATTTGCTCGTAGTTCAGATTGAAGTATCTTCCTTCCTCCCCTTGATTCATTGCGCGAATTTGTTCTATCTCCGCATCCGTCAATTCAAAGTCAAAGATGTCAATATTCTCCTGAATGTGCGCGGGGTTCGTGGAGCCGGGAACCGCGGAGAAACCTTCCTGCATATGCCAGCGCAGAATAATTTGCACTACGCTTTTGCCGTGCGCCGCCGCGATTGCCTCAAGCGTGTCCGCGTTCAGCAGACGCTCGTCGGCGTGGCCCAGCGGATACCAGCATTCAATCTGGATGTTGTTTTCCGCCGCCAGCGCCCGCGTTTCCTGACGTTGCGCGAACGGATGACATTCAATCTGCAACACCTGCGGTTTGATTTCCATGTCGTCCACAATGGCGTGATACGCTTCCGGCCAGTTGTCAAAGTTACTAATGCCAAGGGCGCGGACTTTGCCCTGTCGGTACGCTTCCTGAAGGTCTTTCCACGCGCCGACATAATCTCCGGCGGGGTGGTGGAGATACAAAAGGTCAATGTAGTCCGTTTGCAGACGTTCCAGCATGGCGTCAATGGCCTCCATAGTGACGCCCTCGCCGTACTCATTCGGCCAGAGCTTGCTGGTGAGCCAGATTTCCTCACGCGGTACGCCGCTGTCAATGATACCTTGTCCAACGCCGGTTTCGTTGTTGTAACCGTGCGCGGTATCGAGATGGCGATAGCCCGCCTGCAACGCCGCCACTACGGACTGACGAGAAGTCTCGTTCAAAAGGGCGCGTCCCTCCGGACTGTCGTCCCGCTCCAAACTCTGAATCTGCGTGCCAAGGCCGAGACGCGGCATTTGCACGCCGTTGTTCAGCGTCACCATGGGGACGCCTTCCGGCGCGACGACCGCGCTTCGGGACGCCGGCCCTTCTCCCGGCGCTTCAACGGAAAATTCAATCGCCGCTTGCGTGTCCTCCGCTTCCGTATTTTCCATAACAGCCGCGTCTTCCGTTCCGGCGTCCGTGACGGGCGTCGCGTTCTCCGTCTCCTCCGGGGGATTCCCGTCGACCGTTCCCTGACCGCTTCCGCACGCCGCCAGAGACAGACAGAGCAAAAGCGCTAACGCAAGAGCGGGGAATTTCAAACAACGCTTCCGACGCATACAAGTACCTCCTTAGAAAATCAGAAGTTTGTAGCCGCCCCGACGCAGTATTTTACAAACATCGGGTCGTCGTGGTTGACAATCTCGCTGTGCCCAAGGTCTTTCGCCGCGACTTTCGTCATTTCCTCTTCCGTCAGGGAGAAATCCCAGATGTCGAAATTCCGCTTCATCCGCTCTTCGTGGACGGACTTCGGGATAATCGAAACGCCCCTCTGCGCGTTCCAGCGGAGAACGACCTGCGCCGCGCTCTTGCCGTACTTCTTCCCGATTGCCGTCAGTTCCGGGTCGGTGAAAATCCCGTGCTTGCCTTCCGCCAGAGGCCCCCACGCCTGCGGAACAACGCCGTAGGCTTTCATGTTCTCAACCGCTTTTTCCTGCGCGAAAAACGGGTGCAACTCCACCTGATTGACCGCGGGTTTGATTTCCACCGTCTCACAAAAGTTTGTCAGTACGCCGGGGTAGAAGTTCGCCACGCCGATTGCTTTCGTCAGTCCGTCCCGGTACGCTTTTTCAATGCCCCGGTAGGCGGCGAAATAATCTCCCATAGGCTGGTGGAGCAGAATCAAATCCGCATACGGCAGGTTCAATTTGGCAAGGGAAGTTTTCACCGCCTGATACGCGGTATCTTCCGTTTTCTGGTCAAGAACCCAGACTTTCGTCGTGATGAACAGTTCCTCCCGCGTGGTCAACCCGTCCGCGATGGCGCGGGCGACGGCTTTGCCTACGGCTTCCTCGTTCTGATAGGCCGCCGCCGTGTCAATCAGCCGGTAGCCCGTCTTGATGGCGTTATACGTGACTTGTTCGCACTCGGCGGCGTCGGGAATCTGAAACACCCCGAACCCCTCCAGCGGCATTTTCGCGCCTGTGTTCAAAGTTGCGTACTCCATGTTTTGTTCCTCCTGTCAGTTTTTGTGTCATTTCTCAGTTGAAAATCCATTTCCGCCTGTCATTGGTTGTTACGCGGGTTTCCTCCTGTGCGAAACCTTCCCGCGACGGAGAGAAGGGTTCTCCCCGCCGCGATAGCACAGGCGTTACGCCAGACCGCGTTCCGCAAGCCATGCCTCAATGTGATTCGCTATTACGTCATTGTTCATCTCCTGGAACATAAAGTGGGAGTTGCCGGTAATGCCCTCGTCGGGGAGATTGAACACCATGCAGTCGCCGCCGTCGGCGTTGTACTGTTCCGCGAACGCCCGCGCCCCGTCCCGGACGCCCCGCCAAAAGCCCGTGGACATGATTTCCTCCGGGCCGTTGTCGATGTAGTCGCCAAAAT
>JAFSOM010000345.1 GCA_017447005.1 Oscillibacter sp. | reverse complement strand
GAAAAGCAGGCGCGGGTTCTCGCCGCCGAAGCGGAATCGCAGGCCATCGGACAGGTTCAGGCGGCGCTGGCGGACTCCCTGAAACTGCTCAACGCCGCCGCGCCCAACGAACAGGTAGTGAAGCTCAAAGCGCTGGAAGCCATGCAGAAGGTGGCGGACGGCAAGGCTACGAAAATCATCATCCCCTCCGGAATGCAGGGGCTGGCCGGTCTCGCCGCGGGCGTCAGGGCGGTCTGGGACGAGGGAGAAACGAACTCCTGAACCGTCCGCATTAGCGGCGAAAAAGAGCGTTCCGTGTCGCAAAGGCGCGGGACGCTGACATTACGAACACTATGAAAGGAAAGAAGGCGGTCAAAATGCCAAAGCTGATTGTCACGGAAAAACAATCTGTGTCCAAAAGCGTCGCCGAGGCGCTTGGAAAATTCATCCGGAGGGACGGCTATTTTGAAGCCGGGGAGTATCTGATAAGCTGGTGCGTGGGACATCTGGTCGAGGACGCGCCCGCCGACGCCTACGACCCGCGTTACGCGAAATGGAACCGCGAGGATTTGCCGATTGTCCCGGAGGACTGGCAATATCGAATCATCCCGGAGACAAAGGAGCGTTACGACGCCCTCGCCGCGCTCATGAATTCCGGCAGGGTTTCCGAAATTTGGAATTTTTGCGACGCCGGCAGGGAGGGCGAGCTAATCTTCCGGCTGGTCTACAACCAGTGCGGGTGCCGGAAACCCGTGAAGCGGCTGTGGGTTTCCTCAATGGAGGCGTCCGCAATCCGGAAAGGAATCGCGGAAGCCCGCGACGGCGCCGAATACGACAGCCTGTACCACGCGGCGCTGTGCCGACAGAGGGCGGACTGGCTGGTGGGAATCAACGCCACGCGGCTGTTCAGCCTTCTGCACCCCATCGGAACCATCCGCGTGGGGCGCGTCATGACCCCGACGCTCGCGCTTATCGCAGAACGGGAAGCGGCGATTCGGGCTTTCAAAGAGGAAGCCTTCTATACGACGGAACTGAACCTGGGCAACTTCCGGGCGGTCAGCGAAAGATTCGCGTCTAAAGAGGACGCGGAAAGACTGCGCATGGCCTGTCAGGGAGCCGCCGTCGTCGTGCAGTCCGTAAAACGACAGGAAAAGCGGGAGAAACCGCCCAAACTCTATGATTTAACGTCCCTCCAGCGTGACGCCAACCGCTTGTTCGGCTACACCGCCAAGCAGTCGCTGGACTTTTTGCAGTCGCTGTACGAAAAAGGGCTTGCGACCTATCCCCGGACGGATTCGCGCTATCTGACGGACGATATGGCGGCGGGACTGCCGGAACTGTGCGCAAAGGCGGCGGGATTCCTTCCGTTTGCCACGGACAGCGCCGCGCCCGTTCACGCCGAACAGGTCATTGACAACGCGAAAGTCAGCGACCATCACGCCGTCATTCCCACGGAGGAGATTGCCAACGTCGACACGGACGGCCTCATCGAGGGCGAACGGAACATTCTCTCTATGGTTGCCGTCCGGCTGCTGTGCGCCGTGGGCGAACCCATGCGCTATACGGAAACCGCCGCCACGCTGGAATGCGGCGGCGCGATTTTCACCGCGAAGGGCAAAACCGTTACGGACATGGGCTGGAAGTCCGTCGAAAAGGCGTTTACGGACACTCTGAAAAACAAAGAGGACGATTCGGAGCCGTCGCAGACTTTGCCCGAACTGGCGGAAGGCCAGACCATTGAGAATGCGGACGCTATCGTCAAAGAGGGTGCCATGAAGCCGCCGTCCCGATATACCGACGCGACGCTCCTTTCGGCGATGGAACGAGCCGGAGCGGAGGACTTCGCAAAAATCGAGGGCTTGGAGCGTAGCGGATTGGGGACGCCCGCCACCCGCGCCGACATCATTGAGAAACTGGTGAACGCCGGATTTGTCGCCCGCGAGCGCAAGCGGCTTGTCCCCACGGAAAAGGGCATGGCAATCAACGCCCTTCTGCCGGAACGCCTGAAATCGGCGTCCATGACCGTGGAATGGGAGGAAAAACTCAAGGAAGTGGAGCGCGGGACGCTGGAGCCGGAGGCGTTCCTGTCGGAAATCAAAGCCGCGATTCGGGAGCTTGTCCGCAGTTACGACGGCGTAAAGGCCGAAAGGAAGCGCCCCCCGAACCTTCCGGTTGTCGGCGTCTGTCCGAGGTGCGGGCGCCCCGTTCGGGAAGGAAAATACAGCTTTTACTGCGACGGCTACTACGGCGCGGACAAATGCCTGTTCTCGTTGCGGAAAGAGGATAAGTTCTTCACGGGCAAAGGCAAGCGCCTCACAAAGGACGTAGCGGAAAAACTTCTGAAGAAGGGGCGCGTCCATATGACGAAACTGCGTTCGGAAAAGAAGGGAACCGAGTATGACGCGGACGTTGTCATGGAGGACACGGGCGGCAAATACGTCAATTTCCGGCTGGAATTTCCGGAAAAGAAAGCGTAAGCGCCTGTGCTTCAAGAATTTTACTTCTATATTGACAGCGCGTACCAGTATGGAAACGGCTTTCCCGACGACGCCTCCCGCGACGCGTTCACTCAGGAAGCGGCGGATTTGTTCCGGCAGGCCGGATGGGACATTAAAACAGGCGACCAAGGAGCGGGAAAATGTGATACCGCTCTCAGAGACGGCGGTCGGGAATCTTTGTACCTTCATCCGATGGAATTCGTCGGGGTGGTACGGACAGAATCGGTTCCGGAAATTGAAAGCCTTCTGGCGCAAGCGAAGACGTTCCGTCTGCGCGAAACGCGGGGCTTCAAAGAATACGTCGAGATGAGCGACGAGGAGTACGGAGAGTATCTGGACTCCCGGCG
>JAFSOM010000344.1 GCA_017447005.1 Oscillibacter sp. | reverse complement strand
GAGGCCTTGCGGGAACTGAAAGCGCTTTACGAGGATTTGTCCGCGGACGCTGACGTAACCGGAAACTTGCGCCTGAATCTGTCGCTGGCGAACGATATGGAGTACTACAACGGCCTTGTATTACAGGGATTTTTGGAAGGCTTGCCGCGTCCGATACTGCGCGGGGGAAGGTATGACCCCTTAGCGTCACGGTTTCACGCGGGCGCGAAGGCTATTGGCTTTGCGCTTTATTTGGATGAACTGGAAAGCGTCGCGCCGACGGAACGCGCCGGAATGTTAAGCGTGGCCTTACCGAAGGGGCGTCTTGGCGATAAGGTCTACCGCTTACTGGAAAGCGTGGGCTACGGTTCGCCGGAGAACTACAGCGACACGCGGAAACTTGTCGTGGAGAACGCGGACGCGGGAATCCGGTACTTTCTGGTGAAGCCGTCGGACGTGGCGATTTACGTGGAGCGCGGCGCGGCGGACGTGGGAATCGTGGGCAAGGACATACTCGAAGAGAAGCGGCCCGACGTGTACGAGTTATTAGATACGGGCCTTGGCAAATGCCGCATGTGCGTGGCGGGGAAACCGGGCGGCTTGGACGTGAGCGGGCGTCCGTTACGGGTGGCGACGAAGTTTGTACGTATTGCAAAGCGTCACTTTGCGGCCCGCGGACAGGACATCGACATTATCAAGTTGCACGGTTCCATTGAGCTTGCGCCGTTGCTGGGATTGAGCGACGTTATCGTTGACATCGTGGAGACGGGGACGACGTTAAAGGAAAACAACCTGTCGGTACTGGAAGAGTTTATGCCGATTTCGGCGCGGCTGATTGCGAATCGTTCGGCGTATCAGTTCAAGCGGGCGGCGGTGGATACGTTAGCCGAGAAGTTACGGGAAGTCACGCAAAAGTGACGGCGGAGCGATTGGAGGCGAGGCAAATATGATAGCGGTAGAGCGTTGGGACGGCGCAGAGGCGTTGTTCCGCCGGGAGCGCGGCGGCGCGGACGCGGAAGTTACGGCGGCGGTCTCATCCATTATAGAGGACGTGCGCAAACGCGGCGACGCGGCTTTGTATGACTATACGAAACGCTTTGACGGCGTGGAGTTGCGGACGTTACGAGTACCGCCGGAGGCATTGGAGGCGGCGTATGATTCGCTCGACGACGCTTTCCGCGAGACGTTGCGCACGGCGTCGGCGAACATCGAACGCTTTCACGAAAAGCAAATTCAGCGCGACTACGTCCTGACGGATACGCTGGGCGTCGTATTGGGCTTGCGGCATATCCCTATGGAACGCGTGGGAATCTGCGTGCCGAAAAGCCCGACGGCGTTTCCGTCCACGATACTGATGAACGCAATCCCGGCGCGTCTGGCGGGCGTGAAGGAAATTATACTCGTCACGCCGCCGGAAGCCGACGGAAGCGTAAGCGCGGCGGCGTTGGGGGCGGCTTACGTCGCGGCGGAAAACGTGTCGGTGTATACGATAGGCGGGGCGCAGGCGGTCGCGGCGCTGGCCTACGGTACGGAGAGCGTACCCGCGGTGGATAAGATAGTAGGGCCGGGGGGCGTATTCGTCGCGGAGGCCAAACGGCAGGTATTCGGACAGGTGGGAATTGACCTTATCGCGGGGCCGAGCGAAATTTTAGTGTTAGCGGACGCGAGCGCGAATCCGCGTCACGTGGCGGCGGATATGCTCAGTCAGGCGGAGCACGACGCGCACGCGGCGGCGGTATTGGTCACGGACAGTCAAGCGTTGGCGGAGGAAGTCGGGCGCGAACTGGAACGGCAGATTGCCGCGTTGCCGCGTGAGGCGATAGCGCGGAAGTCGTTGGAGCGTAACGGAAAACTGCTTGTCACGGACAACTTGACGTTAGCGGCGGAGGCGGCGAACCAAATCGCGCCGGAACATCTGGAATTATGCGTCGCGGAGCCGTTCGCGCTCTTGCCGCTGATTCGCAACGCGGGAAGCGTATTTCTGGGCCACAACGCGCCGGAAGCGTTAGGGGACTATTTCGCGGGGCCGAATCACACGTTGCCGACATCCGGAACGGCGCGATTTTCGGGGCCGCTGTCGGTGGACGACTTCGTGAAGAAGTCCAGTTTTATCTACTATACGCGGGACGCGTTGAACGGCGTCGCGGAGAACATCGCGGATTTCGCGGAGCGGGAAGGCTTGCGCGCTCATGCGCGGTCTGTACTCATACGCGGAGAGCGTGAAAAGTAAACTGTCGCAAGGAGGAATCTAACATGAGAGAGTTCTTATCGCCGGAGGCGGCGTCGCTGTCGCCCTACACCCCCGGCGAACAGCCGCAGGATAAGCAATATGTCAAGCTGAATACGAATGAAAGTCCGTTTCCGCCGTCGCAACGGGTACTGTCGGCCATTACGGAGGCGGAAATTGAGAAATTGAATCTCTATTCCGACCCGACTTGCAGTATTTTAGTGAACGCAATCGCGGCGCGGTACGGCGTAAAGCCGGAGAACGTTATCGCGGGCAACGGTTCGGACGAGGTTTTAGCGTTTGCGTTCCGGGCGTTTTGCGGTACGGGTATCGGCGCGGCCTACGCGGATGTGACGTACAGTTTTTATCAGTCGCAGACGGCGCTGTTCGGCATTGACGCCACCGTGATTCCCTTACGCGAGGATTTCACCTTGTGCGCGGATGATTACATGGACTTTCCCGGCACGGTCTTTATCGCCAATCCGAACGCGCCGACGGGCATGGCGATTCCGGTCAGCGACGTGGAGCGTCTCTTGAAAGCGAATCCGGAGCGCGTCGTCGTCATTGACGAGGCCTACGTTGATTTCGGCGCGGAGAGTTGCGTACCGCTGACGGCAAACTACGAAAACCTGTTGGTTGTGCAAACGTTTTCAAAGAGCCGTTCGTTAGCGGGCGGGCGTATCGGCTTTGCAATCGGCGCGCCGGGACTGATTGCGGCGTTGAACCGCGTCAAGTACAGTTTCCACCCCTACAAGGTCAACCGCTTATCGTTACTGGCGGGCGCGGCGGCGGTGAAAGACGTTGCGTATCTGGCGGCCTGTACGGATGTGATCCGGGCGAACCGTGACTGGACGACGGCGGCGCTGACGAAAATCGGCTTTACGGTGTTGCCGTCGAAGGCGAACTTTGTCTTTGCCAAAAGCGACCGCTTATCCGGCGAGGCGGTTTATCG
>JAFSOM010000343.1 GCA_017447005.1 Oscillibacter sp. | reverse complement strand
GTCGTCGTGGACACCAACCGCCCGGAGATGGTCGAAAGTCCCGACATTCTGGAGGCCTGTAACCGCGTCGCGGTCATTGACCACCACCGCCGCGCCGCCACGTACATTGAGAATCCCGCGTTCAGTTTCCATGAGCCTTACGCCTCTTCCGCGTCCGAACTTGTCACGGAGCTGTTGCAGTACATGGTAAACCCCGACGATTTACTAAAGGAGGAGGCCGAAGCGTTATTAGCGGGTATCGTGCTCGACACGAAACACTTTGCGCAACGTACCGGAGGACGTACTTTTGAGGCGGCGGCGTTCCTGCGGCGTTCCGGCGCCGATACCGAGGACGTGCAGAAACTTTTCCAGAGCGATTTACAGGCCATGATTGCCCGTTACGGAATCATCCGTCAGGCGGAACTCTACCGGGGCAATATGGCGATAGCCGCCGTGGATGAGGACGGCGTCGACCGCGTCACGGCGGCTATGGCGGCGGATGAGCTGATGACCTTAAAGGGCGTACAGGCGTCGTTTGTGCTGTTCCGCGTCGGCGACGGCGTACAGATTTCGGCGCGTTCGATGGGGGAGGTCAACGTGCAGATGATATTGGAGCCGTTAGGGGGCGGCGGAAACTCGACCGTCGCCGGGTGCCGTATCGCCAACGGAACCGTGCCCGCGATTCAGGAACGCCTTGTAAACTCGATTGACGCTTATTTCGGAAAGTGAGGCGACGCTTATGAAAACGAAACGGTTTCTCTCCTTATGCGTCGCGCTGTGCCTGTCTTTTGCGCTGACGCTTCCCGGTTACGCCGACGATAAGCCGGAACTGTCCGACAACGCGACGCCGGACGCGATAACCGTTGACGCCGCCGACGATAACGCGCAACTGTTCGCCGAGACGCTCGCAAGCGGCGATTGCGGCTACGGTATGGAGTGGCGGCTGGATGTCGAGGGCGTTTTGACGGTCAGCGGGCGGGGCGTCATGTCGGACTACAACAGCGCGAACGCCGTGCCTTGGCGGCAAAAGCGCGGCTATGACATTGAAAAGGTCAATATCGAATACGGCGTGACGCGTATCGGGAATTACGCGTTCAGCGGCCTTCCGAACCTCGTCGCCCTGACGATTCCCGACACCGTGCGCACGATTGGCGAAAGCGCGTTCGCGGATTGTCCGAGCCTGTCCGACATTCATTTCACCGGCGACGGCCTGCGGACAATCGAACGCCGCGCCTTTACGGGCTGTTCCGCCCTGACGACGTTCCCGCTTCCCGTGACCGTCACCGACATCGGACAGGCGGCGTTTTCCAACTGTACCGACCTGACCGAGTTCGAGATAAACGCCACGTTGACCGAAACGCCGCTCTATCTTTTTTCCGGCTGTACCGCGCTGGAACGCGTCACACTTCCCGCGACGTTACGCAAAATCGGACAACGTACCTTTTCCGGCTGTTCCGCGCTGACGGAAATCGAACTCCCCGAGCGCGTGTCCGTTATCGGCCCTTACGCGTTCGAGAAATGCGCGTCGCTACAGTCCTTTGCGATACCCGGCGGCGTGGAGGAAATCGACAACGGCACGTTTTCCGGTTGCGTCGCGCTGGCAAGCGTCAGCATTCCGTTGAGCGTGCGGAATATCAAGGCCGCGGCGTTTCAAGGTTGCGTCGCCCTGCGCGATGTCTACTACAGCGGTACCGCCATACAATGGAAAAGTAACATCAGTATGGTCGACTTCCGCGAACACATGGAGAAGTATTTCACGAAGGTGCATTACGGCGCGTCGGAAGCCGCGTCGGATGTGGTCATAAGAAGTATCGTCGTGGACAACGGGCGCGTGACCGTGGAAATCACGGGCAATCCGTCCGAGGGAAGCTCGCTCCTGATTGCGTCCTATGACGCCGACGGGCGTCTGCTGGGCGTGGACTCGTACCCGATTGGCGAACCCAACGCCTATACGCTGTTCAGCCGCGACGCCTACACGCTCACGGCGATACTGCTGGATTCTTATCGGCGTCCGGCGGCGAAAGCGCTGTCCAAGGAGGTCGCGTAAAACTATCGCGTCTGAACCGGATTTTTCCGGTATCTTTTAACATAAGGAGTAACAACCATGAAAGTGATTTTGCAAGAGGACGTGCGCGGCAAGGGCAAAAAG
The DNA here is from genome assembly GCA_017447005.1 of Oscillibacter sp. Lineage (GTDB taxonomy): Bacteria > Bacillota > Clostridia > Oscillospirales > Oscillospiraceae > Oscillibacter. Next base: position 9,316 of record JAFSOM010000343.1, on the reverse strand, counting down.
GGCCAAATGGTCGAAGTGGCCGAGGGTTACGCCCGTAACTACCTGTTGCCCCGGAAACTCGCGCTCCCCGCCACGACCGACGCCATCAACACCATGAAAATGAAAGAGAAGGCGAAGAAGGCCGAGGAAGCGCGTCAGAAGGCCGAAGCGGAAGCCGTCGTCGAGAAGCTCAAAGGCTCTCAGGTACGCATGACGGCGCGGGCGGGCAGTAACGGCAAACTGTTCGGCTCCATCACGACGCAGGAAATCTCCGACGCGCTCAAAGAGCAGTACGGCATTGACATTCCGCGTCAGAAACTGGTTCTGGACAACCCCATCAAGTCATTCGGCAACTTTGAAGTCAAGGCGAAATTCGGCTTTGAAATCACCGGGACGGTTTACGTCGCCGTATACGAGCAGAAGTAACGCCTGCGGAAAAAATAAGCAGTCCAAAACGGACGAACCGCCCAAAGTCGCCCCCCTTTGGGGGGAGATGTCACGAAGTGACAGAGGGGGGAGACTAACGCCGCGCAAGGGGCCGTATTCCGGAGGTGATACCCATAGCGAACGAAGATTTGCTTCTCCGACAGGCCCCGCATTCGTTGGAAGCGGAACAGGCCGTGCTCGGTTCCATGCTCATTGACGAGGATTGCGTGAAACTCGTCATGGAAAAGTTACGCCCGGACGATTTTTATTTACGTCAGAACCGCGAGATTTTCCAGACCATTTACACGATGTTCGCCTACTCGAAACCCATAGACGGCATTACCGTCGCGGACGAAATGCAGCGTAACGGGATTTACGACGAGGCTACCACGCCGTCGTACTTGGCGCAACTGATGGAAATCACGCCCACGTCCGCGAACGTCATGGAATACGCCGCGATTGTGTCGGATAAGGCGCTCTTACGCGCAATCGGTACGGCGGCGGCGGAAATCACGGCGTTGGTACAGGAGGGCGCCGGGGAGGCCCGCACGATTTTAGAGGCCAGCGAACAGAAAATTTACGCAATCCGTAAGGGAGAGGGTGCGAAAAGCCTGACGCCCTTAAAGTACGCGCTCGCGGACGTGCTGGACCGTCTGGAAGAGATGAGCGAGAGCGAAAACCATCTTCCGGGACTGTCGACGGGCCTTTCCGCCATTGACCGTAAAATCATGGGCCTGAACCGTTCCGACCTCATCCTGTTGGCGGCGCGTCCGGGCATGGGCAAAACGTCCATGGCCCTCAACATCGCGCTGAACGTGGCGAAGAGTTCCGCGAAAAACGTGGCGATATTCTCCTTGGAGATGTCGAAAGAGCAATTAGCGTCGCGTATTCTCTCGGTGGAATCGCTCGTGGACAACTACCGTCTCAAAACGGGCGAACTGTCCCCGGAGGACTGGGATAAAATCGCCGAAGCGGTGGGAAGGTTAAGCGCCCTCAACATCCTGCTGGACGACGACCCGCTCCTGAGCGTCGCCGATATGAACGCGAAATGCCGCCGGCTTGATAATCTGGGACTGGTTGTGATAGACTATCTGCAACTGATGAGTTCGAGCGGCAACCGTTCGCGCATGAACGAGAACCGGCAACAAGTCGTGTCGGACATGTCGCGGATGTTAAAGATTATGGCGAAGGAACTGGACGTGCCCGTGATATGTCTAAGCCAGTTAAGCCGGGCGAACGAGAAGCGCGACGACAAACGCCCGCAGTTATCGGACTTGCGCGAGTCGGGCGCGATTGAACAGGACGCCGACATTGTGATGTTCCTGTACCGCGACGATTATTACAACGAGGATTCCGACAAGCATAATATCGCGGAGTGCATTGTAGCGAAGAACCGTCACGGCGAAACGGGTACGGTGGAATTGCGCTGGATGCCGGAATATACGATGTTCGCCACGATTGAAAAGCGTAGCGAGTACGAGTAGAAAGAGAGTGGTTTTATGCTGGACGCCTTAGGGCCGTTTGTGGTTACGTTTGTTGTCTTGTGGGGAATCGCAAAAGCGGTTCTAGTCGTTACGCTACTTGGTTTGACCGCGCTATTATTCACTCTGCTGGATACTGTCTTGATGTGCGTCATGGGCGATTGAGCGTAACAAGGGGGGCGGCGTCATGCGCGACATTTCCGAATGGCTCCCGAAACCGGGGGAAACTGTCCTGTGCGCGGTGTCGGGCGGACTGGATTCCATGGTCTTATTGTCCATCCTGCGCGACTGGACGGCGCGACATAACGGAAGCGTAACCGCCGCGCACTATAACCATCATCTGCGCCCGACGGCCTCCCGCGACGAAACCTTTGTACGCGACTGGTGCGCGGCGCAAGGGATTGCGTTTGTCAGCGGCGGCGGGGACGTGAAAGCCTACGCCGCAAGCGCGGGATTATCGGTAGAGGAGGCGGCGCGGAAACTGCGTTACGCCTTTCTGCGTCGGGAAGCGGCGGCGCGTGGGATTGCGCGAATCTACGTCGCCCATCACGCCGGGGACAACGCCGAGACAATCCTATGGAATCTGATTCGCGGCGCGGGCTTGCGGGGCCTGTCGGGGATGTCGCATGAACAGGGCGATATTGTCCGGCCCCTGCTGGACGTAACCCGCGACGAGATAGAAGCGTATGCGCAAGCGCACGGCGTCCCGCACGTGGAGGACGAGACGAACGCCGACCCCGACGCGGCGTCAAGAAACCTGTTGCGGCTGGAGGTCATGCCGCTGTTGCGACGGCTCAACCCGAAAGCGGAGGAGCGTTTACGTGACGCCGGACGCCGCGCCGCCACGTTGCAAACGTTCGCGGAGGCGGAGACGCGGCGTTATACGGAACGCATGGAGGCGCGGGACGGTTTCGCGGCGATTCCGGCGCGTGACATCCGCCGCGCTCCGCCGGAACTGCGTCCGCTGATACTCCTTTCCATGCTGGACGCGCTGAACGTAGGGCGTAAGGACTTCGGCGCGGCGCATTTGCAAGCGATTCTAAGCCTTCTGGACGGCGGCGAACGCGTCGACTTACCGCACGGCGTCATAGCGGCGTCGCGGGACGGCTGGCTGATACTCGAAACGCGTCAAGCGGCGTCGGGAGAGCGCGAACTCCCGTTTGGGATTCCCGTCCGCTGGGGACGTTATGAGCTGACGCTTACGGACGCCGCGACGCGTAACGCTGACGGCGCGACAAATGACGCCGACGGCCTTGCAATCCGCGCCGGGGACGCCGACCGCGTAACGGTAGGCCCGCTCCCCCCACGCGGACGCCTGACGCTTCCCGGCTCACGCGGCGCCCGTACCGTCAAGCGGCTCTGCGTCGACCGCCGAATCTCCCTCAACGAACGCGACGCGCTCCCGGCGCTGTACGTCAACGGACGCCTCGCCGCCGTATGGAAACTCGGCGTGGACGCCGCTTTCGTCCCCGACGGAAACGCATGTCGATTTATCCGTATCCGCCCCGCCGATTCCATGTCATAAGCCATTGTAAGCCCGTCCGATTCCCCGTAATCGGCCCGTCAGGATTCCATTTTGTGGGAAATCACGGAAAATTTCAGAAAGTGAGGCCGTTATTTATGAAAAATGAGTTGACAAATGACATTTTAAAGGTACTATATACAGAGGACGAAATTCATCAGCGCGTACAGGAACTCGGCGCGGCTATCGCGGAGGAGTTCGCCGGACGCCGTCCGCTGTTCGTCGGTATCCTGAAAGGCTCCGTCATCTTCCTCGCCGACCTCATCCGCGCCTGTCCGCTCCTCTGCGACCTCGAAATGATGGCGGTCAGCTCCTACGGCAACGCTACCGCCTCGTCCGGACGCGTCCGCATTAACTTCGACTTACAGCAGGACGTGCGGGGACGCGATTTGATTATCGTGGAGGATATTCTCGACTCCGGAAACACGCTCTCGTTCCTGAAGGACTACCTCAACGCCAAGGGCGCCGCGTCCATCACGATTGTCACGCTCCTTGACAAACCCTCGGGCCGACAGAAAGCCGTCACCGCCGACTATATCGGCTTCACCGTGCCCGACGCTTTCGTCGTGGGCTACGGCCTCGACTACGCCCAGCTTTACCGCAATCTGCCTTGTATCGGCGTCCTGAAACCGGAGGTTTACCAGAAAACATAATCTTATCCCGTCCACAAAGGGGGAATCTTTTTGACACGACGAGGCAATAATTTAGGCGTACTCCTGCTCGCGCTCGGCGCCGCGCTGATTCTCAGTTGGGTGTGGCAATTGAACAACGCCCAGCCGGAAGTGGAGTATTCCCGTATCCGACAGCTTTTCAAACAGGAACAGGTCGTCTCCTTCACCGTGGACGACAACACGCTCACGTTGCATTTGAAGGAGGAGCTCAACGGAAGCCGGGTTCTGCGCTATAACCTCTACGATTTCCAGTTGTTCTACAACGACCTCAACGACTTGATTGAGGACCAGTACGCCCGGGGCATTATACAGAGCTACAACTATCAACAGAACCACTCCACGGACTGGGTACAACTGCTCCTTCCTTGGATACTCGCGGCGGCGATGATAGGCGCGATGTGGTATTTTATGATGGGCCGGGGCCAGATGATGGGCGGCGGCATGGATAGAATGTCGCGCTTCGGTACGGCCCGCGTCCGCACGCTCAACGAGAATGACAAGCGCATTACGTTTGAGGATGTCGCCGGGGCCGACGAGGAAAAGGAAGAGTTGGCGGAAATTGTGGACTTCCTCAAAGACCCGGAAAAGTACGTCGAATTGGGGGCGCGGATTCCGAAAGGCGTCTTGTTGATTGGCCCGCCGGGTACCGGGAAAACGTTATTGGCGAAAGCCGTCGCCGGGGAGGCGCAAGTCGGTTTTCTGTCAATTTCCGGCTCCGACTTCGTGGAACTGTATGTAGGCGTCGGGGCAAGCCGCGTCCGCGACCTCTTTGAACAGGCGAAAAAAACTTCCCCCGCGATTGTGTTTATTGACGAAATTGACGCGGTAGGGCGTCAGCGCGGCGCCGGACTGGGCGGCGGTCACGACGAACGCGAACAAACCTTGAATCAACTGCTCGTGGAAATGGACGGCTTCTCCTCCAATGAAGGCGTCGTAGTGCTCGCCGCGACCAACCGCGCCGACGTGCTCGACCCCGCCCTGTTGCGTCCCGGACGCTTTGACCGTCAAATCTACGTGGGACTGCCCGACATCCGGGGCCGGGAGGAGATTCTACAGGTACATTCCAAAGGTAAGCCGCTCGCGGAGGATGTGGACTTGCACAAACTCGCGCAGGGCACGGCGGGATTTACGGGCGCCGATTTGGAAAACCTCGTCAATGAGGGCGCGTTGCTCGCGGCGCGGAAGAATCAGCCGTTCATCACGATGGACGACCTCAAGGACGCCGAAATTAAGGTTATCGCGGGGCCGGAAAAGAAAAGCCGCGTCATTCCCCAGCACGAACGCGAATTGACCGCGTGGCATGAGGCCGGACACGCCGTCGTGTCGTACAGTCTGCCCGGACAAGACCCTGTCAGCCAAATTTCCATTGTCCCACGCGGCACGGCGGGCGGCATGACCATTTCTCTGCCCGAGGAAGACCGCTCGTTCCTGTCCCGGCGTTACATGGAGGACAAAATCGTTTCCCTGATGGGCGGACGCGTCGCCGAACACCTGTGCATAGGCGACATCTCCACCGGGGCCAGCAACGACATCCAACGCGCCACGGAAATTGCGCGTAAGATGGTGGCGTCCTACGGCATGAGCGACCGTATTGGCGCGGTGGCGTTCGAGACCGGACACGAGGAAGTGTTTATTGGACGGAGCATGGCCCAAGGCCGTATCTATTCGGAATCCGTCGCGGCGGAGATTGACCAAGAAATCAAGGCCGTACTGTCCAACGCTTACAACCGCTGTGAGGCGATTTTGAAGGAACACCGTCAGCAACTCGATTCCGTGGCGCATTACCTGCTGGAACACGAGACCATGGAGCGGGACGCGTTCGTAAACGTGATGAAGGGGTTGGAGGCGTCCCCGGCGGCCTTGCCGAAGGTAAGCGCGAAATCCGAGACGCCGACGCCCGCGGAATCCGATTCGGACGCGTCCAAGAAAGACGGACGCGTTACGCCGGTACTGTCGCGCATTCTGAACCGGAACGGGAAAAAGTCGCCGAAAAATCAGGCCGGGAAACCGCATAGCGCGGAAGGCGCGAAACAATCCCGCACGGAATCCGCCAATCAAGCCGCGAAGCAAGCGCGTCCGGAATCCGCCGAACAAGCCGCGAAACAAAGCCGTCCGGATTCTCCCGAACAAAGCGGAAAGCGTCCGCGCACGGAAAGCGCGAAACAAACTCCCCCGGACACCGTGAAGCAATCCCGCACGGAATCCGACGCCCCGAAGCAATCCCGCATGGAATCCGCAAATCAGAACGCGAAACAACCGTCCCCGGACACCGCGAAGCAGTCCCGCACGGAAACCGCCGAACAAAGCGCGAAACAAACGCGTCCGGATTCTCCCGAACAGGCCGCGAAAAATAAGCCCGTGACGCCGAAAAAATCCGTCAAGGCCCCCGCGCCCGCTGAAAATCAGGCCCCCGCGCCCGTCGGAAATCCCGCCGCCCCCGCTGAACATCAGCCGGACGCCTCGCCCGTCAAGCCCCCGGACGGCGCCGCGCCCGTGACGCTGGAAAAGGACGCTCCCGCCCCGCCCGAGAACGGCGCGGAACAGTCCGGAACGAAAGACGCCGAATCATAACGAAAAGGACGGAATCATGACATACGCAAAGACAGGACGGAACCCCCGCCCTGTCTTTACGTTTTCCGCGTTACGTTTTCGCTTGCGTCTCCTCCGCGCTCAAATGCGTCACGGGGTAGGACTGCGTTTCGCCGCCGGGAGGCGTTATCAAATGCGCCATCTCCACGTCGTTGAGGCTCGTCAGATACGGCGTCTCCGTACAGCTCTGCGCGGCGGCGGCCTTCTTGAACTTCTCCACGTTCGCCGTACCCATGGCCACGGGCGCAATCGTCCCGGCGCCGGCCACGCAACCGCCCGGACAGGCCATGCCTTCCAGCAGATAGCCCGGGTATTTGCCCGCCTTGGCCATCATCATCATCTTGCGGCATTCGCGCAGACCGTCGGCGCGCTCAATCTTGACTTCCAGCTCCGGTTTCAAATGCTTGATAGTGTCCGCGACAGCCGCCGCCACGCCGCCGCTGACCGCGAATCCGCGTCCGAATCCGGTGCCGTTTTCCAGTTTCTCGTCGGGGTCCTCTTCGATTTGCGTGAAGTCAATCTCCTTGGCGTCGAAAATGCCCTGCATTTCCTCGAACGTGAGCACAAAGTCCACGTCGGAACGAATCGTACGGCGGTTGGCCTCCGACTTTTTCGACGCGCACGGCCCCACGAATACGACCTTGGAATCGGGATAGAGCAACTTGACCATACGCGCCGTGATGACCATCGGCGTAAGGGCCATGGAGATAAACTCGCTCTGTTGCGGGAAGAGCTTCTTGCACATCATGCTCCACGCCGGACAGCAGCTCGTACCCATGAACGGCATTTTCTCCGGGACTTCCTCCAAGAACGCGTGCGCCTCCTGTACGGTGCACAAGTCCGCGCCTATCGCCACTTCCACGACTTCGGAAAAGCCTAATTTTTTCATGGCGGCGCGGATTTTCCCGGGCGTGGCCTCCTTGCCGAACTGTCCCACGAACGCCGGCGCCACGCACGCTATCACTTCTTCGCCGCGTTGAATGGCGCGTACCGTCTGGTAAATCTGACTCTTGTCGGCAATCGCGCCGAACGGACAGTTGACAAGGCACATCCCGCAGTTCACGCACTTGTCATAGTTGATTTTGGCGCGGCCCATTTCGTCGGAGCCGATAGCGTCCATACCGCAGGCGGCGGCGCAGGGGCGCTCAATCTTGGAAATGGCGCGGTACGGGCACTGCATGAAGCACTTGCCGCACTTGATACATTTGCTCTGGTCGATATGGCATTTTTTGTTTTCGTCCAGATAAATCGCGTCCTTGGGGCACACGTTCTGGCAGGGATGGGAAATGCACCCCTGACAACTGTCCGTGATACGAATCTGCTTGGGCGGACAGGCGTTGCACGCGAACGGAATGATGTTAACCAGCGGCTTTTCAAAGTGCTTTTTCGACGCGGCGTCGCCCATTTCGTCCATTTCCGCGATGTCGCGCTGATGGGAAGCTGATTGTTCGGGTCCTGCATGTTCAGGCCCAGCGCCAGCCGGATACGCTCCTTGACAATGGCGCGTTCCAGAAATACGTCGGCGCGATGTTTCGCCACTTCCCCCGGTATCATCTTGTAGGGAATCATGTTGACCCGTGACAGGTCGCCGCCCTCATAAGCCAAAAGGGCCACTTCCTTGAATACTTCCCGGCGGATGTCGTCCACCGCGCTGTGTACGCCTCTCATACGTTCATCTCCTTTTCCATGACGCCGGAAAAAGTCCCGGCACGGCGTTTCCCCTCAATGGTTCCTTTATTATAACGGATGTTCGGCGAATTTGCAAGCCGAATCTTTACGGCGAAAGCGGGAATTTGTAGAAATCGCCGGAATCAAAAGCGCCGTCATTCGCTCAGGCGTTTGCAAGCGCCGGAATGAAAGCGCCCTCCCCCGGATACCGAGGGAGAGCGTAACGTTTCGCGGACGTTCACGGCTTTGTCGCCGCGGGCGTCAACGGCTCAACGCTTGGGAATCAGTCGACGCGGAGAATGAACAGGTTCGTGATGTCCTGATTATCCTGCGTGTAGTAGACCCAGTCGTTGCCGTCCTCTTTGACGTTGCTGATGTTGATTTTGCTGATTTGGCCCGTCGTGCTCACGGTGTAGACGTTCACGGAGTTGCTCAAATCCATGGACGTTCCCGTAGCGCCGTTGTAGGTGCCCAGACGGATGGAACCGTTGGCGGGCGTCTTGAAGCCCTGCTTGCAACCGATGCTGACGCTCGGGTTATTGTAGGAGCCGGCGATGATGAGGCCGTCGGAATTATACTCCACGTTGTCGAGAATGACGCTCTCGGACGGCGCGGGCTTGGCGGAATCGTTCTTAACGGTCAACTGCATATCGCCCGCCTTGCCCAGTACGGTGTCCGTATCGCCGACGAGAACTTTGACTTTGGCATATTCGCCGCCGACAATGGCGTTGAACGTGCGGTAGGTGGACTTGTCGCGGACGGGGTTGGAGGCGGAGTTCGCCGCGATGAACACGAGGTCATTCTTAGAGGTCGTAACGGTGGCGTCGGAGACGAAGATAATGACGGCGGTACCGTCCGCGGCGGAGTAGACGTAGGCGTTCTGTCCGGCCACGTTGGGCATATTGCGGGCGCCGGTGTAGGTCGAGTAGGACTTCTCCGCGCTGTTCTGCACGACAAAGACCGTGCTGTTATCAGCGGAG
>JAFSOM010000342.1 GCA_017447005.1 Oscillibacter sp. | reverse complement strand
TTTTGAATCTCTGGATAAAGTGGAGGAACGCCTTTGCGAAGTTATCTGCGCTTTAACAAATGAAACCGTTGTTCGTATCACAAAACGGGACTGGCTTGGGAAGTTGTTTTTGTCGACTGGTTAAAACGGAAATAGTATGAGTCGGTGGATGAAAGAGCGCCCGAACGCAAGCGTCGTTTCCGGGGACGTTCCCGAATGGGTCGAGTTCAACCTCATAAGAGCGGTGTACGAAGAAGGCCTGCCCGGATGGTCGAAAGAGGAGTTGCGCAAAAGAGCGGAGCGGATGTTTCAGCGTCCATGGACCGGAAAAGCGGAAATCCTGTTTCCGTCTGAGCTGGCGCTTCTCAGAATTGATTCCGAAGCGGCGGAACGCCGCAAAAAGTCCGGTAAGGACTATTGGAGATTCAATGAAAGCAAAACAATAAACCTGTCCTGCTTCCGTTGTCCGATGGTCATCCTGTGCAATCAGCGCCGGGAAAAGGCTCCATTTGCCGAACTGAAGCGCAAGGCACCGTCAATTTACGCCGCTAACCCAGATATGCCGCATATTTTCAATGCTGAGGAGTGCCCCGTCTACAGCCTTCTGAAATTCAATCATGCGGAAATCGCAGAGTGGGAAATTCCAAAGTTCTCTGCCGATGAAAATGGAAAACTCCGGCTTCCAGCCGGAAACAGCGACCCCTTTGTCATCTTCAGTATGATGAATCCGGTCTTTCAGGCAGAACTCGAAAAAGCGCTGAAGCCTGTCGGCAACGACGCGGACGATTCGGAGAAAGCGTAAGGCGTCAGCAAATCCGACAGCGCTGTCAGATTTGGGGAAACCCGCACGGGTCGAAAACGGCAAAAGCCCCGCCGTACATGGCGGGGCTAAAGTAAAATCTCCGTAAGGCGGCAGAGCAAATCCGCGCGCGCTCGCGGATTTGGAGCAGGCCGAAACAGGAAACTCAATAAGGGGCAGGTCAAATCCGCCAGCGCGGTCGGATTTGGGAAGACCGAAAAAAGGAAAGCCCCGCTTTATCGGCGGAGCGGAAAGGGGAAACGTATGGAAACCAATCTGGCGTATAAGTTGGAGGAGGACGTGGAGGAGGAAATCATCGGCGGCAGGGTCGTTATGATGGCGTCGCCTACGATGAACCATCACCGAGTATCGGGGAATATCTATAACCTGTTCTCCAATTATCTGCGCGGTCATCCGTGCGAACCCTGTCAGGACGGAACTTCTCTCTATCTGGATGAGGGCAAAGAGGAATACAAGCCGGACATGATGGTCGTTTGCGACCCGGAGAAGGCGCAAACGAAAGGCGTCTTTGGGGCGCCCGATTTGGCGGTGGAAGTGCTTTCTCCCAGCACGGCTAAAAATGACAGGGGGCATAAAAAGGACGTGTACGAAAAGCACGGCGTCCGAGAATACTGGATTGTCAATCCGGTTGACCGCTCTGTAGAACAGTACGTTTTGGAAAACGGACGCTTTGTTTTGCGGGACGTTTATACGCAACATTCCAAAGCGGCGCTGGACGATATGGATGAGGACGAACGGGCGAAAGTAGTGACGGAGTTCAAATGCAGTCTGTTCGATGACCTGACAATCCGTCTGGAAGATATTTTCTACCGCGTCATTCCCAACCTGTGATTCAAAACGGGCGTGTCGCTGTCAGCGAATGACCGGAAAATAAAGCGGTTCATAAAAGCGAACTGTTTTCCACAGGAAATGAAAACTTTGTGAAAAACTTTTCACTTGCTTTGAACTCAATTTTAGTTTCCGGCAAATGACGGGCAAATAAAAGCGCCGCCTCTGACGTTTGGGGTACGCAGAGGCGGCAAAGGCAGTTGAAAGGAGTAGTCATGCCTGTTTGTGAGTATATCACATGACAGGCCGTGACGCAATAGAAAGGAGAAAGTTTTTTTATGCGCCGCGCCAATGGTACGGGAACTGTAGTAAAGTTATCTGGAAACCGCCGCCGTCCGTATGCGGTTCGCGTTTCGGAGAGGGACAAATACGGGCAGATAGTGCAAAAGGCCCTTGGCTATTTCGCCACCGCGAGAGAAGCGCAGGAGGCTTTGGACGAACACAACCGTCTGAAAGCGCAGGGGTTAGCTCCTGCAATCAACCAGATGAACATGACGGTAGGACAGGTCTATGAAGCGTGGTCGGCGAGGGCTTACGCGAAAGTCGGTTCGCAGGCGATACGCGGATATACGTCGTCATGGAAGATGCGCGTCTCCCGTTTCGCCGACCGCAAGATGAGAGACATGACGCTCGACGAGTGGCAGTCCATTTTGGACGAGGACGAAAAGAACGGGCTGTCTCAATCCATCGTCAAGAAAGACCTCCATGTTATCAAAGGGCTGTACGCGTATTCGATGGAACGGGATATTGTCGGAAAGGACTATTCCGCGTTTCTGGACATTCCGACCATTGCTCCGAAAGTGGAGAAGGGCGCGTTTACGGACTTCCAACTTGCCAAGTTGGAAGAACTGGCGCGTGAGGATTTCCCGTGGGCGGATACCGTACTCATGCTGTGTTACACAGGCTTTCGGATTTCGGAGTTCCTTTCTCTGACACGCTTCAATTATCATCCGGAGTACGGAGGTTATCTTCAGGGCGGATTGAAAACGAAAGCGGGGAAGAACCGGATTGTTCCCATCCATCCGAAAATCGCGCCCTATCTAAAACGCTGGCTGGATAAAGGCGGCGACACGCTAATCCATCGGGACGGAAAAGCGGTCAGCGACGGCTGGTACAGGCAAAACGCATTTGCGCCCGTCGCCCATCTGCTCGGACTTCCGCAAGCCACTCCGCACTGGTGTCGGCACACGTTCGCGTCCATGCTCCACAGAGCGGGTACGGATACGCTGACCGCAAAGTGGCTTCTGGGCCATTCCACAGAGACGGACATCACGGAACACTACACGCATGAGAGCATTGAGGAGTTGGTGGCCGGAATCCGCAAACTTGCCTAAAAAGCGTTTTCGTCGCTTTCAATACACTCCACCCGTTTGTAACGCAATAAGAACATACAAATAACAATCAACCGCTCAAACCCGCTATTTATGCGGCTTTGAGCGGTTCAAAATGTTGTCCTGTATGCACTGCGTCAGGATTTCTTTAATCCAGTTTTGGATTGTCTGAAGGATGTTTAGGACTTGCACAAAAATAAAACAATCGCGCAGGAATTATCACACAGGAAAGAATCAGCGATGGAGACTGGAAATGACATAATTCCAGTCTCCAAGGCGAATGTTATGAATGACAGGGAGAGCGGCAAAGCGTTTGTCGGAAATCTTCTGTCCTTTCAGGTAGACGTTCTCGTCCAGTACGCATTGAACTTTCAAACCCGTAGAGGTGAGAGTATGTTCAATCAGTTTTTGCAATACGGACACGGAAGTCAGGGGGCGTCCCTGCATACTGATGGAAATCTGAGAAAAAAGGCGGCGTTCAATCTTATTGTATTTGGAAC
>JAFSOM010000035.1 GCA_017447005.1 Oscillibacter sp. | reverse complement strand
TGATTATCACGGAGCTGATGCTTTGGGACGCGTGGCATTATAACAAGAAATACGGCGATAAGACAAAGCCCTTTGTGGTCGTGCTGGACGAGGCGCAGAATCTTTCCCATAAAGCGGATTCTCCAAGCGCGATGATTCTAACCGAAGGGCGAAAATTCGGATGGTCGGCATGGTTCGCCACGCAGTCTCTTAAAGTTCTCAGCGACGACGAAATTGTACGCTTGCAACAGGCGTCTTTCAAACTATACTTCAAGCCGACCGACGACGAGCTTCCGAGAGTGGCCAGACAACTGGACAGTACGGCGTCGGCAGGCGGCGCGTTGCGTCTATTGCGCAAGGGACAGGCGATTGTAGCGGGCGACCGTCTGCGGCCTGACGGCTCGTTCGGATACGTCCGCCCCGTGATAACGAATATCGCGTCTTTTGAGGAACGGGAGAGCTATGGAAAAGAATAACTTGAATTTTCACCAAACCTTCCCGCCCACGGCGGACGGGCTGTCGCGGCTGACGCTGGATTGCCCCGTCGGGGAGGAGTTGACAAAGGAGCGAATTTCCGAAAGAACCGGGATTCCCACGGGAAAGAGCAGCGGCAAAGTGGAGCCTTATCTGGCCTACGCGGAATATATGGGACTGCTCACGGACAGCCGCCCAAACGGAAAACACCTGATAACGCGCACGGAATTGGGAAGCGTCATTTATCGGCAAGACCCCGGATTTCAGGAGGACGTGACGCTTTTAATTTGCCACTTTCGGCTGACTTCCGCTTTCGGAGGCGCGCCGTTATGGTTCGCAATCGTCCGGAATATTCTTCCGCGCTATCTGTCGGGAGCGGATGAGGCGACGTTACGCGGGGAATTGGAGCGGATATTCGGAACCGCCCCAAAATTAGGCCCGTTTTACAGTTCCTACGCGGGAATGTTCCAGCCTCTGGGCGTACTGGAGCGCGGCGGCGGCGTAACGAAACTGCACGCGCATTCCTTTCGGCAAGAGCTTCTGTACGCCTACGCCTACGGGCTTCTTTATGATTGGGAGCGCCAATATCCGGGACAATCCGAAATTACGGCGCGGGACATTGCGTCCTTAAGTTCCTTCGCCGCTTTGGGCTGGAACGCGGCGCAGGCTTACGACGCGCTGGAACGTCTGGCCGAAGCGCGGATTTTGCGCTTTAACCGTCAGCTTACGCCGTACATCGTGACAAAACTGCTGGACGCCGACACAACGGTTTCCCGTTTGTACGACGCCTTACGCTAGCGGTCAAATCCGGGTAAGGGAGCGATTTTATGAAATTTGGAGACGCGCTGACGTTCCGGGAGGATATTTTCTTTGACGGCGCCGTACAGGCGGATTGGTTCTATCAGGAAGAGAAATCGCGCCTTGTGGCGGAAAACTTTGTCTTTCACGGCAGGGATTATTTCGGCGCGGGTGACGAAACGGGCAGGCGGACGTTTACGGATACCGTGCAGTTTGTTCGGGATGTGACCGACAAAGTCGCGGAAGAGCGCCGCGTCAATCCGCTCACGCTCGCAATCGCCGGATACGGCACGGGCAAATCCCATCTTGCCGTAACGCTGGCGGAACTGCTCTCCGGCGCGGAATACCATCCGGAAACTTACCGCCGCGTCATTGACCATATCGCGCAAATCAGCCCGGAAGCGGGACGGGAAATCGCGTCGTACACGCAACGCCCGAATCTGGTTCTTGTCCTGAACGGAATGCGGGATTTCAACTTGCACTATGAGCTGTTGAAAGCCGCGCAAAAGAGCCTCCGGCTATACGGCTGTTCGGATGAAAAATTGAAGTCGGTCAACCGCGCCCTTGACACCGCCTCCCGTTTCTTTGAGCGCAACGCGCATTCCGACCTGTTCCCGGCCTACGCCGCGGAGCGCGGATACTCCGAAACCGGAGAGGAACTCGTCGAACGCTTGCGCCGCGACCTCAAAGGCGACGACATTGAGACGGCTTTCGCGGTTGTCAACGCGGCCTATGAACGGATTAACGGGCATGAAATCCGCTGGGACGAAGGCGTTTCCGCTTCCGCCGTTCTGGAAACGCTGTTACGGGAGTATTGCGGAATCAGCGGGCCGTTCAACCGGATTGTCATTCTCTTTGACGAGTTCGGGCGTTATCTGGAATTTGCCTCCTCCGCGACGGCGGCGCAGTCCGGCGATTCCGCCTTACAGCAAATCTTTGAATGCGCCCAAAACGCGGAAGGCGGCGCGCAAGTCGTCAATCTGATTCAGTCCGACATCAAGACCTATCTGCAACGCGTGGACAGAACCAGCAATGTCAGCCGCTATATCGGACGCTATGACGCCAGCGACAAATACCGCCTGTCCTCCAATTTGGAGACGATTTTCGCAAATCTCATAGAGCGCAAAGACAAAACGGCGTTTGAACGAATCGTTCAAGCGTGGCAGTCCAAGCGGGAAAGCCTGTGGCGGGACATTTTCATGCAGTTGAACCGCTGGATTCCGGTAACGGGCGTTTGGAAAGATTACGCGTTGTTCCGGCGCGTGGCGGTGGAGGGAATTTACCCGTTGCACCCGCTTTCGTCCTACATGCTTTCCCAGTTGTCCGACTATTTGCAAAACCGCTCGTCCCTCATCCTTCTAAGCGGATACGTCCGGGGACTTTCCGAACAGGAAATTTCGGAGGGCGGGGACATTCCGCTGGTTTACCCGGAAACGCTGTTAAACGGCGACCTGTTCGTCGAAATGCTTTCGGCGGAAGAGGAGGGACGGCAGTACAGTCAGCATTGCATTCGCTATCAGAACATTCTCCGCAAACACGGCGACAAATTTTCCGAAAAGTCCCTTCAGGTTTTACGGGCGAATCTTGCCGTCAGGATTTTGCGTTGCAGGACGGAAAGTTACGCCGATGTCAAAAAGGCGCTGTCGCTTTTTTCGGGGCTGAACGAGGCGGAGGTTTCCGCGGAACTGGAATGGCTGGAGAACGAGTACGCGGTCTTAGGCTACGACGAACGCGCCTGTTGCCTTGACTTTTTGGAGGATTCAAGCGGGGCGCATGATTTCCGAACCTTTTTTCGCCGTATGCGGGCGGGCGTCCGCTTTACGGAAGCGGCGCTGGACGAGCCGAATATCCGTAATTTTGCCGGTATCGCCGATTTGCAGTCAACCCAATTCGCAACGACGCATAGAATCAAGACCAACGAATGGCAATTTGAGCAGGATTTGTTTTCTATACGCGACCTTTCCGCCGCTTTGATTGAAGATTGTCTGAACAAATGGAAGGGCGCGGTTTCGCCGGAAAAGCCCAAGGGTCAGTTGCTTTGGCTGTATCTGAACCGGGAGACGGAAGAAGACGCTCTGGACAACGCCTGTCAACTTGCGCAAAAATTGACGGGCGCGCCGATTGTCCTGATGTTACTGAACGACGCGGACGGACGTTTGGAAAACGCCCTTTGCGACTACCTTACGCTTAGGACGGTATCCGACGCCGACCGCCAGAAATTCGGGCGCCATTACGAGGAGAAAGCGCAACAGACGGAAGAGAATATTCTGAACGCGTTTGACCTTTTGAAAAAAGAGCGGCGGCGGATAACGCCGGACGGCGTCGCGCCTATGAGCGAACGACTGCCCATCGCGCTCACCGGGATATTGGAAGAAACGTATCCCAGAGCGCTTCCCTTTGATTTCGACGGCTTTGACAGCAAACAGCCGGGAAAAGCCCGCAAAGCGTTTTGTTCCATTACAAAACTGCTCCTGTCGGGGCCGCTCAATGAAAGCGCCGTCCGCGCCTTTCCCTCGGATGTCCGCAACCGTCTGGAAGCGACGCTTTTCTCCAACAGCGCGTTTTCGTGGAAGGTTATCAGCGAAAATTACCAGATTGTCCCTCCCGGACGGCGGGACGTTCTCAGCGTATACCGTGAGTTAGAGGACGCTCTGCCGGAAGGCGGCTCCATCCCGCTGAACGCCCTTATTGACAAATGGCTTGCGCCGCCCTACGGCATGAATGACTACGCGGCGGTTTATATGCTTACGACCTTCTGCGCGAATCTGGGCTATTGCCTCCGGGTTATCCTGAACGAGTCCGTATACGGCGTTCAGGCGTGGAAAGATGAAGTGATTCAGGACAACAAGATTGACTTGCCCCTGATTCGGAAATCCGTCCTGAAACGCGTCAACGCCGGAGCCGTGGCCGACCAGTACCTTCGCCTGTTCGCCAAGATTGACGCCCTGACCGATACGGAACAGGTGGAGCCGCTTTCCCGGGAACTTGACGCCTTGAAACGGGCGGAAGAGCTTCCGGACGCTTTAGCGGCGCAATATCAGCTTGCGCGGATGAAATTGCAGGAAGGAAACCGCGTGAAAAAGGCGTGGAACAACGCGGAAGAAGAGGTTATGGCAAAATATGACCTCCTTCTGGAACGTCGGGATATGTACGCCGGATTGCAGGCTATTGAGGCTTTGGAAAGCTATGGATTTTATAACTGCTTCGCCGATACGGAATATAAACTTTCCGAGCAGCAAAAGGAACGGATAGCCAATCTCCGTAAGGAAATCAAAGGACGCGTGGAGCCTTTCCTGTCCGGCTGGATTGCCGAACAGCGCTGCAAAAGCGTTGAAAAAATGTCGCAATACCAAACATGGATGGGACGCGTGCAAAAACTGCTCAATAAAGTCGGCTACTCCCAATATGCCGCCCTCGCGGAAAAACAGGCGTCCGGCGAATTAAGCAGTAAGGAAGAAATCCGGGCCAGACAGGAACTGCGGAGAAATTGCGCCGAATACGCGTCCCGTGCGGTGACGCCGACAGTCCCTTACACGCTCTTGCAGGACTGGAAAAAGCGCGGGGAAACTCTGCTCGAACAACTCAAAAAATACGCGCCTTCCATGGGAAAAGACGGCGAAAGCCTCCGGGACGCCGTATCCGAGAAGGCGGACGAAATTTCCAAAGCCGTACAGCGAATCCGCGACGATATGAACGACATTTACGCGGACATGGACGCCATTTCCTGCGCGGAAGATGTGGAGGACATGATTGAGCGCATTCGGCTGGTGCGACAGAAAGGCATTTCGCCTAATGACGAGCGGGACTTTCACGCCTTGCAGGATACTTTACAGGAATTTTACATGAAAATAGAGGCGTGGAAGGGATTGCAGGATGACCGCGAACAATTCCGGAGAACTTACGAGGACTTGAAGCGGCTCTATGAGAACGCCCAACTGGAATTTGACGTTTTGCCCATTCTGGACGGCGTCGCGGACGGAATCACGCAGTCCATGAACCGGAAAGAGCGCGTTTGGCGCGAGCAGTATCTACAGGCTCCGCAAGAAAACCGCAGTTCTCTGCTGATGTGGATTGAGCGAACCGGAATTTTACCGGGCTATCTGTCGGAGGAAACGCGGGCCGAATATCTCCGCAAAAAGGAGCGCGTGGAGGAGAAATTGAGCCAAGCGAAAATTGAGGACGTGCTTTTTTATTTTAAGCGTCTGAATCAGGACGAACGCGCCGTATGTCTTGAAAAATTATCCCTGATTCGCTCTGAAACGGAATGACCCCGGAAAGCGTTTCCAGATACGGGTCATACGCGTCCAGAAACCGGAGCGCGTCCGGCAATCCCCGGCTTTCCACGTCCCGAAATACGTCGCATTGCGCTATGATTTGGAAATCCTCCGCCGTCAACAGCCGACATTCCCTCTAGTTATTCTATCCTAACTTCTTCCCGGATTATATCACAGGCTTTGAAAGGCGTCAATATTTTCTCAAAAGCTGTTGCTATAGCAACAGAATTTTTCCTTGAAAAGGATTATGATGTCTTTGACAAACACAAGGGGAAGGAAGGATACGTCTATGAACGCATCGGAAGGCCGCGTTTTTTCCATCGCGGCGGAAAATCGCCCCGTGCCGGGATGTACCGTTTCGCAACTGGCGGAGGAAAAGAACGGATATTATATCCTGCATTTTTCTCTTGCGGAAGGAACCGGAATCAGTCGGGAAACTTACCGTTATCCGAAACTTTGGCTCACGCTGGACGGCGGCATGGAAGCGCTTGTCAGCGGACGGGCGAATGTTCCCGTCAAGGCCGGGGATTTGTACGTGACGCCCTGCGGCGTTCCTGTCGGCGTCCGGACAAGTCAGGATTGCGTGTACACGGAAATTACATTGAAAGAAGGGTCTCATATGAACGGCGCTCTGAAGGCTGGCGAGGTATTCGCGCTGAAAGATTTGCTCCCCGTACAGGACGGCAAAATTGTCAACATGGATTTGGTCAACGACGAAAAGCTGAAATTCGTGGTCATGAGTTTCGGCGCGGGCACGGCGTTGCCGGAACACGCCGCCCCCGGCGAGGCGTTGATTTTCGCTCTTGACGGCGAAGGCGTCATTGGTTATGAGGGCAAGGAACACGTAATCCGCGCCGGAGAGAATTTCAAGTTCGCCAAGAACGGCGCGCACTATGTCAAAGCGGAGAAGCCGTTCAAAATGGCGCTCCTGCTGACGCTGGACTAATACTAATTCCGGTTTAGAGCGTCGATATGCCACAAGGCGCAAATCAGGCTATTAGCGCGTTTCCTCATTGGGCTTATCTACTCTTTATATCGGAAATAGTATAAGGAGGAAGGGACATGAGAAAGCAAGTCAAAGGCAATGTCAGTTGGGTGGGCTATCTGGACTGGGAATTGGAGAAATTCCACGGCGACGAATATTCCATTATGAACGGCTCCAGTCAGAACGCCTATCTGATTGAGGAGGAGAAGACCGTCCTGATGGATACGGTCTGGACGCCCCACCGGGACGAGTTCATCGACAATCTGAAAGCGGAACTCGACCTTTCTAAAATCGACTGTATCGTGATGAATCACGGCGAACAGGACCATTCCGGCACGCTCCCCGCGCTCATGCGGGAGATTCCCGGCGTCCCCATTTACTGCACGGCGGCGGCGGTGAAAAGTCTGGAAGGGCAGTACGGGAAAAACGGCTGGAATTTCCATGTCGTGAAAACCGGGGATACGCTGGACATCGGCAACGGGAAACAGCTTGTTTTCGTGGAAATGAAAATGCTCCACTGGCCCGATTCCATGGCGACGTATATGACGGGCGACAATATCCTGTTCTCTATGGACGCGTTCGGACAGCATTTCGCCGTCGAGGAACTGTTTAATGACAAGGCGAATCAGGCGTTGCTCTACAAGGAAGCCATGAAATATTTCGCCAATATCCTGAACCCGTTCGCGCCGTTCGTCACGAAAAAGCTGGCGGAAATCGGA
>JAFSOM010000341.1 GCA_017447005.1 Oscillibacter sp. | reverse complement strand
TCAACGCGCATGAGGGCGGACGGATTCTCTACTGGGAACTGGGCGTCGGCGGGAATACGCCGGGGATTATCAAATTTCCCTTCTGGCGCATGACGGAGCGAAATAAAAACGCCGTCTACGCCTGCGTGAACTTTGGAGAGGCGGAAGTTCCCGATAGAATCGCCTCACGTTCCATTTGTCTCAATGAGGACATCGGGAAGGTTCTGGAAAGTCTCCTCACGGGGACGGCAAACTGAATCCGGCGGGATTCCGCGCCGACAAAAACGGGCTGACCTCTGAAAAAGTCAACCCGTTTATTCGTTCATTGTTATGGCTTAGGCCTGATGATAATGGCTGAGGAAGTCCCCGAGGTCTTTCATAGCCTGTTCCATTTCATGGGGTTCGGGAAGCATGACAATCCGGAAGTGGTCGGGGGTGGGCATATCGAATCCGGAGCCGGGTACCATAAAGATATGCTTTTCGTGCAGGAGGTCAAACGCGAACTGCTTATCGCTGGTAATATTGAACTTTTTCACGTCGACTTTCGGGAAGGCGTAGAAGGCGGCGTGATTCTTGACGCAAGTCAGGCCGTCGATTTTGGCGATTTCCCGGAAGGTAACTTCCCGCTGTTCATAGATACGTCCGCCGGGTACCATCATGGCCTGCGTGCTGGCGTCGTCGGCGAGGGCCGCCGGAATAACGAGTTGCGTCAGGGCGTTGGAGCACAGACGCATAGCGGCCATTTGGAAAATGCCCTCAACGTAATCGTCGGCCTTGCCCTTGTAGCCGCTGATACACATCCAGCCGCAACGGAAACCGCAGATAATATGCGATTTGGAGAGGCCATTCGTAGTGATAACCGTCAAATCGGGCGCGAGCGCGGCGGTGGAATAATGCTCCACGCCGTCCATAATCAGGCGGTCGTAAATCTCGTCGGAGAAAACGACGAGGTCATTTTCCCGGGCCACTTGCGCGATGTCGAGCAAAACTTCCTTCGGATAGACGACGCCCGTGGGGTTATTGGGGTTGATAATGACGATGGCGCGGGTGCGTTTCGTGACTTTCTTACGGATGTCGGCAACGTCGGGGAACCAGTTGTTCGCCTCGTCGCAGGTATAGAACACGGGCTTCGCGCCAGAAATATAGGTCGAGTTTGACCACAGCGAGTAACTCGGGGAGGGAATCAGAATTTCGTCGCCCTTGTTGCACAGGCACAGCAGGCACATGAGAACCAGTTCGCTGACGCCGTTGCCGATGTAAATATCGTCGGGCGTGATGTCCTGAATGCCCTTGGACTTGTGATAATCGCAAATCGCCTCCCGGGCGGCGGGCATACCTTTCAGGTCACAGTAGGCTACGGCCTTGTCCACGTTGGCGAGAAGGGCGTTGCGCACGCTTTCCGGCATTCCAAAGCCGAATGTGGCGGGGTTTCCGGTGTTCAGGCGCAGGACTTTGATACCCTCTTTGGCCATACGCTGGCTCTCAAGATAGAGCGGCCCCCGGATGTCGGAATGGACGGGGGCGAGGTTCTCGGAACGCTGGACAGTCATGTGAAACACTCCTCCTGTTCTGAAAAGACGCTGTTTTTCCTCCCAAAAATGACGAAAGCCCCCGCAAAAATGGGGGGTTGGCATTCGTCATTCTCTATGGTGCGCGAGGCGGGACTTGAACCCGCACGTCCGTAAAGGACACTAGAACCTGAATCTAGCGAGTCTGCCAATTCCACCACTCGCGCAAATGGGCAATCTTGCAAGGGTTCCGGATTCAACCCGCAAACGGATTCGCTCACGGGTTGAACGGGAATTGGTGCGGCTGACGGGACTTGAACCCACACGTCGCTAAAACACCAGCACCTCAAGCTGGCCTGTCTACCAGTTCCAGCACAGCCGCATACGCGCCCCTTGGAAGATTGTAGGGCTATTATAACACGAAACGCGCTTTTGTCAAGCGTTTTTTTGTAAAAGAGGCCCCGCTTTTCGATAAGATTTTTCTACGGATACCACAAAGCTACTCTTCAAAGACGGAAAAGAGCGCAAAGCCTCTCTTCAAAAACGCGGGAAAGGCTTTGCGCGATTTATGCGCGACGGGTCAGCGCAAAATGATGGCGTCGCGTTCCGGCCCCACGGAGACGTAACGAATAGGGCATTCCAGATTCTTTTCGAGGTATTCTACGTATTTCCGGGCGGCGTCGGGCAAATCCTCCCACTTGCGCACGCCGGAAATATCGCGTTTCCAGCCGTCGAGATACTCCGTGACGGGTTCGGCGTCGGGCAAAGCGGCGGGGAAGGGGAAATCGTCGGTCAGTTCTCCGTCCAAACGGTAATGCGCGCAGACGGGGATACGCTCCATATAGCTCAACACGTCCAGTTTCGTCAGGGCGATACAGGTCGCGCCCTGTACCTGAATGCCGTAGCGGGTGGCGACAATATCCATAGGCCCGACGCGGCGGGGGCGTCCGGTTTTGGCGCCGTACTCCGCGCCCGCTTTGCGCAGTTGCTCGGCCTCGTCGCCGAACCATTCGCACGTAAACGGCCCCTCTCCGACGCAGGTCGAATAGGCCTTGACCACGCCGATGACCTCGTCGATTTTCATGGACGGCAGTCCGGCCCCGACAGGCGCGTAAGCCGCCACGGGATTGGAGGAAGTCGTATAAGGATAAATGCCGTAGTCCAAATCCCGCAGGGAGCCTAACTGCGCCTCAAAGAGAATGCGTTTGCGTTGCGCGACGGCGTCGCGGAAGAATTTCCCGGCGTCGCAGAGATACGGACGGATTTTCTCCCCCCATGTCGAGACCCAGTCCGTCAGTTGTTCCATGGTATAGCCGTCCGCGCCGTAGACGCGCCGCAGTATCAAATTTTTCCACTCCAACAGGTCGGACAAATGCGCTTTGAGGCGTTCCGGGTAACGCAATTCCCCGGCCATGACGGTTTTTTTCTGGAACTTGTCGGAGTAGAACGGCGCGATTCCCTGACGCGTGGAGCCGTATTTCTTATCGGCCAAACGCGCCTCTTCCAGCCCGTCCAGTTCGCGATGCCAAGGCAGGAGCAGGGAGGCGCGGTCGCTGATTTTCAGATTGTCGGGCGTGACGGAAACGCCTTTCGCCCGGAGTTCCTCAATCTCTTTCCACAGGTTTTCGCAGTCCAGCGCCACGCCGTTGCCTAGGACGTTGACCACGCCCTCCCGGAAAATCCCGGACGGCAGGAGGTGCAACGCGAATTTCCCTTTTTCATTGATAACCGTATGTCCGGCGTTGCCGCCTCCCTGATGACGTACCACGACATCGTATTGTTCCGTGAGCAAGTCCACCATACGGCCCTTGCCCTCGTCGCCCCAGTTGATTCCTACTATCGCGGAATTTGACATATCGCACAAATCCTCCTGCACATCTGATAAAGTCGCGCCCGCGCCGGGGACGTTTCCGAATCCCGGCGGGCTTTCCTATTATGGGGGAAAATCGGTTTGTTGTCAACTGTTTTATCGCAATCCGACGCGCTCATCCGAACGCCGCGGCGAAATGACAAGGCCCTCGCCTTGACCGGAGAGGGCCTTGTATCGGGTTCGGACTGGAAAGAAAGCGCGGCTTTACACAGACGCTTTCCGTTCCTTTTCTTTCCGGGGGGGATTCGCGTCCCGTATCCCATAGACGCACGCCGCGCCGACATAGAATGCGAACAGAAGAGCCTCCGCTAGCAGCGCAACTTTAATGGTCAATGCGGAAATCAAGGAAACGTCCCCTACTGAGGCGGGCACGAGCGTTTTGGCCTGACTGGAAAAAGCTATCATTTCATAGTATTCGTTCGCCGTCAGGGAGACATTCCGGATAAGCTGATTGACAGCCTCGTTTAAAGTCTCCAGATAGTGAACCACCCGTTCAATATCCTCCGGATTGGAAGAGCCGCCCGACTCTTGGAAGCCCTCAATCACGCGTTCATAATAACTGATGGAGCGGGTATAGGAAGAAATTCTGGATTGCGTCGACAGTTTTTCGGTAATCATGGCGTCATAATTGGCATTCACGTCATTGGAATTGGCGACCATGGAATCATCCGGCCCGGTGAAAATGATAACGGAATCCTTTTCATAAGAGTCGATAGAATCCGTGAGGGAGGCCAGACGGGTACGCTCTATCGCTCTCTGCCGCGTCAAGTCTTCAATCAGCCACTGGTAATAGGAAATTTCCGTCTCCGCGTCATAGGAGGATACGCTGTGAATCACGATATAGGACGACAGACGGTCAAGGTCAATATCCCGGAGCAAAGCGGCGATTCTGGACAGGTCGCGGAAGGTAAAGCCGGTCTCCGTGGAGCGGAACGAGGCGCCCGCGCCTTGATTGAGATTGGACAGATAATCGGATATGTTAGACAACATTCTGGAAAAGATGTCCGCCGCTTCCGCGTAGTCATAGTCGCGGTAATCCACGGCGCTGAGGGCGTTGCCTATCGGCGTATTGTAATTATAATTCAGGACGCAATAATCCTGATAAGCGCGCAAAAGCTCATTCAAGAAGTTAATGCCGTCTTCCTGATTCAAATTCACCGTGGAGTACTCGAAGGAAATCACATAGCGCAAAACCTGATACTGCGTATCCAAAAGGGTATTCACGACGGTGGTTGTATCGGAGGTGTTTTTAGAAAGCATATCGTAATACATGGACATCCGCTCATAAGCGCCGTTCGGGATAACGCCTTGGATTTTCACGGCGTCTTGGAAGTCGCCTAACTGCGTCATGTCAATTCCGCTTGCGCTGAGGGCGTCCTGCATGACTGTGGGGGATTTGATTTTGTTGACATCATAGGACTGCGAAGCCGAAAATTGTATCAGCGCTCTCGCCTCTTTCGGCAGAATGACATTCTCCAGCAACATGGCCGCGCCGCCGGAAAGAGAGCCGATTCCCACCGCCAGACAGAGCCAGACGGCGAACATACGTTTGAAGCGCTCCCAGATTGTCGAAATATCCAAGACGAGTTCATCCTGAGCATCCTCGTCCTTATGAACAACCGTCAGGAGCACGTTTTTTTCCTCTCCCATTGTCTCTTCCCTCTCCGTATAAGGCGTCTCCATCATTTTGACACCTTCTCTTTCATCGTCTCATCCGCCGCGTTTTCCGTCTTGACGGCGGCCTTTTCCCGTTTCGGCGCAAAAAGCGCGGATAAGATATACAGGCCGAACACGACGCTTTCCGCTATCAGCCACGCGGGCAACGCGTTTTTGAGCGTTTTCACAATCATGATTGTGTTCACGTGCGGCTTTTCCAATACTTGAACCGCGTCTTTCAACAGGACGGTTTTGAAAAACTCATCCGAAGAGGCGCCGACATCCTCCATCAGGCGCGTGATTTTTTCATTCACCGCCGACAAACGCTGTTCCACGAGTTCGGGATTGCCCGAAGATTCCTCCGCTTGCAAGCGTTCCACGCGCCGTTGCAACAATGCAATCTGTTCCTGCGTAGAGGAAAGGGCGGTTTGGCAGGCGATTTTGTCGTTGATGAGCGTATCATACATCGCTGACGGCTGGGAAAATTCATAAGCCGTGGAGAAAGTCTCCTGCGAACTGCGCGCATCCCTGAGAATGGGGAATATCGCCGTGGTTTTGACGTAATTGTCTATCAGGCCATTGAGCGTATACAGACGGGCGTCCTGCTGTACTAACGCTCTCTGGGCGTCCTCTATTTTATACTGGTAATAATCTATCAACAGATTCCGGTCTTTTGTAATGTTGTTGCTCGTGATATAGGATGTAATCCATTGAATATCCTCCGCTTGGAGGGTGTCAATCATGCCGATAAGGTCCGTGAAAGAGTAGCCGGACGCCTGCGAAACGAATCGCGTGTTATCCTTACCGGCCAGCCCCGAGAGGTAGGAGCGGAGGGACGTAAGATTGCTTGACAGGATTTCCACGGAGTCGATATAGTCGTAGGTATCATAGTCGACGGACGCAATGACCTGATTAAGAGACGCGCTATAACCGTATTGGCGATAGAAATACGACTTATAGGCGTTCAGGAGTTCATTCAGGAACGAAACGCCCTCTTGCGCGGTAAATCCGGCGTCCGCGCAACGCAAGGTAATTGTATACTGCGCGGGGAAGTACGAGCTGATTTTCACATCGCTGAACTCGGCGACTTCCTTTTCGCCGTAAAGGGACGTATTCTCCAGAATATCGTCAAGGACGCCGCCGCTGATGTTGCTACGAATGTCCAAAGCGTCCTGAACGCGCTGAATATCCTCGGCGGCGGCGGATTTTTTGAGCGCCTCAAGGCTCAGTCGAACCGCCTCCTCATTTTTGAAGTCGTCCGGGTCAAACCGGTTGCCGTTCGGGTCAAACCCGGATTCCACGCCGTCGTACTTCAGGAGCGTCGTAAAGCCGCACGTCCCAAACTGATTCGAGATTATCGCATACGCCGCCAGAATGACGACAGACACGATAACGGAGACTGACAGCCATGACTTGAACGCGCTTTTCAGGCGCCGGGGGATGGATTGTTTCGCGGAGTTTAATTCCATGATTTGAATCGCCTCTCTTTGAAAGAAAAGTAATTTCAGGAACGGATTTGCGCATCCATTTGCAAAGGATACGTTTTGAACGCTAAATAGAGAAATTGCAGAGGAAATTTGGCATTTTGGCAACTTTTTTTCATGACTTATCCATATAAAGCGCCGTTCCTGCTGATTGTAAACGATTTTGCGCCGCGTGTCAAGAAAAAATTTGACCCGCCACGTTTCGGCTCTACATTTCCAGAACGGCGAACTGAAAAGGTTGCGCGTGGAGGAGGCCGGAGGCGATGGAAAGTTCCGGCAGATTGTTCAGCGCCACGCGCCGGACGTTTCCGGGGAGCGGGATGTCCTGCGCCGCCGCCTGAAAGTTGCCGATAACCAGCAAGGTTTGCGCTTCGCCGCGCCGGAAATACGCCATCAGGTTTTTGCGTTCCGG
>JAFSOM010000340.1 GCA_017447005.1 Oscillibacter sp. | reverse complement strand
ACTTCGTGACATCTCCCCCCAAAGGGGGGCGACAAAGGCGGTTCATCCGTTCAGACACATTTATTTTTTCGCAGTTTCTAATTGGTTTCGGCGATTCTGTGACAGGCGGCGAAATGCCCCTTGGAGACTTCCTGAAATTCCGGCATGGCTTCCGCGCAAGCGTCGGTAGCGTAGGCGCAACGCGTGCGGAACGGACAGCCGGAGGGGGCGTTGAGCGGGCTTGGAATGTCGCCCGTCAAGACAATGCGCTTGTTCGCCCGGGCGGTTTTCGGGTCGGGTTGCGGTACCGCCGACATGAGCGATTTTGTATAAGGGTGCAAGGGACGCTCGTAAATCTCCGCCGCGTCCGCAAGCTCCACCATCTTTCCAAGGTACATGACCGCGATTCTGTCGCTGATGTGCCGGACTACCAGAATGTCATGCGCGATAAACAGGTACGTCAGCCCCATTTGCTCCTGCAATTCGTCGAACATATTGATGACCTGCGCCTGTATGGACACGTCCAGCGCGGACACAGGCTCATCGCAGACGATGAAATCCGGGTTCAGCGCAAGGGCGCGGGCAATGCCGATTCTCTGCCGCTGTCCGCCTGAAAACTCGTGGGCGTATCGGGCGGCGTGTTCGCTGTTAAGCCCGACGCGGCTCATGAGTTCCAGTATCTTTTCCCGCCGCTCCTCCTGAGTTGCGTACAGTTTGTGAATGTCCAACGGCTCGCCGATGATGTCCGAAACCGTCATGCGGGGGTTCAGGGACGAATACGGGTCTTGAAAAACCATGGTCGCCTTTTTGCGGAACGCGTCAATGTCCGCCTTGGACTGCACAGGCTGTCCGTTATAGAGAATTTCGCCCCCGGTGGGCTTGTAGAGATGGAGCAACGTCCGCCCCACGGTGGTTTTACCGCAGCCGGATTCCCCGACAAGCCCTAACGTCTCGCCCTTGCGGATGGAGAACGACACGCCGTCCACGGCTTTCAGGGGCTTTGTACGGAACATCCCAACCAGTACGGGGAAATACTGCTTCAAGTCCCGGACTTCAATCAGAGGTTGGTTCGTCGCGCTTTGATTTTGCGTCATTCGGACACGCCCCCTTTCGCGTTCGCCGCTTCCATTTGCGCTTTTACGTTCATCCAGCACGCCGCCTGATGGTCAGCGTTGATTTCCATACGCTCACAGCGTTCGGACAGACAGATTTTCATCGCGTTGTCGCAACGCGGCGCGAACGGACAGCCTTTCGGCATATTCAACAGGTCAATCGGCGTCCCGCTGATAGGTTGCAGACGCGTCCCGGCGCTTCCGGCGGTCGGGATGGAGCGCAACAGGCCTTTCGTGTACTCGTGGCGCGGATTGTAGAAAATCTCGTCGGCGGTTCCCTGCTCGCAGATGGAGCCGGCGTACATAACAATCACCTCGTCGCACAGTTGCGCCACGACGCCCAAATCATGCGTAATCATGATAATCGCCATGCCCAATTCTTTCTGTAGCGACTTCATGAGTTCCAGAATCTGCGCTTGAATCGTCACGTCAAGGGCGGTCGTCGGCTCGTCGGCTATGAGGATGTCCGGTTCGCACGCCAGCGCCATTGCAATCATAATGCGCTGTCTCATGCCGCCCGAAAATTCAAACGGATACTGCTTGATTCGCTTTTCGGGTTCGTTGATGTTCACAAGGCGCAACATTTCGATAGCGCGTTCTTTGGCCTGTTCGCGGTTGCGGTCGGTGTGAAGCAAAATCGCTTCCATGAGCTGATGTCCGATAGTGTACGTGGGGTTCAGGGATGTCATGGGGTCCTGAAAGATAATGGAAATGCGGTTGCCGCGAATGGTTTTCATGACCTTTTCCCCGGCGTTGACAAGCTCTTGCCCGTCGAACTTGATGGAGCCGGAGACGATTTTCCCTGTACGTTCCAAAATCTGCATGATGGAGTAGGCGGTGACGGACTTCCCGGAGCCGGATTCCCCCACAATGCCCAGCACTTTCCGCCTGTCCAGATTGAACGATACGCCGTTTACGGCCTTAACTTCCCCGGCGGGCGTGAAAAAGGACGTGCGCAAATCCTTAACTTCCAATAGCGTAGCCATTTCAATTCCCTCCCTCAAGTCCGAAGTTTCGGGTCAAAGGCGTCCCGGAGACCGTCGCCGAAGAGGTTCAGCGACAGCACAATGAGCGAAATGACAAGCGCGGGAATCACCAGACGGTAGGGATAGGACGAAATGCCGTTGAGGGCGTCGGAGGCGAGGGAGCCGAGGGACGGCATGGGCGCGTTGACGCCGAGGCCTAAGAAAGACAGGTAGCTTTCCGTAAAAATGGCGCTGGGGATTTGCAGGGCGGTGGAGATGATAACGACGCTGATACAGTTCGGGAGCAGATGTTTCGTGATAATCCAACTACCTTTTGCGCCGGCGGCGCGGGACGCCAATACATATTCCTGTTCGCGCAGAGAGAGGATTTGTCCGCGAATCAGGCGCGACATGGAGACCCAATAGAGGACGCCGAACACGATAAACAAGCTGATAATATTGCTTCCAATCCGCGCAAAAACGGTGCCGTCGATGATGGGCGTCAGGCTGACTTTCAGCACGGACGCCAGCAGAATGACCATGAGCATATCGGGCAGGGAGTAAATGATGTCCACAACGCGCATAATGATGAGGTCAACCTTGCCGCCGCAGTAGCCCGCGATGGAGCCGATGGTCATGCCGATGACAAGGACAATGACGCTTGCGAAGAAGCCGACCGCCAAGGAAATGCGCGTGCCGTACACGACGCGGATGAAGTAGTCGCGCCCGGAAGAATCGGTGCCGAAGATATGCGGAAAGACGCTCTGTCCTTCCTGAATCTGACGCTGTTCCGTGCGTCCGTACTCGAACGGCGCGAGGTTGTTGTAGGACGAATCGACGGGGCGCCCCGGCGACACGCCAAGCATATTGTCGTAGGAGTAAGGCCAGAAGAACGGCAGGAAAATAGAGGCGAAGGTAATCAGAACAATGATAATGAAGCTCGTCAGGGCGACTTTGTTTTTGACTAGCCGCTTGACGCCGTCTTTGAAGAACGTGGACGAAGGGCGCATTTTCGCCATATACGCCTTTTCCTCATCCGTCGCCGGAAGGAAGGCGTCCATGTCCACATGCAGGCTCATTTTCATGCGTTTTCCCTCCTTATTCCAGATTGATGCGCGGGTCAGCCACTTTATAGAGAATGTCGCTGACAAGGTTCATCACAACAATCAGGCAGGCCAAGACAATGGTCGTGCCCATCACCATGGGATAGTCCCGGTTCGTAATGCTCTGCACGAACGCCCGCCCGATTCCCGGTACGGAGAAAATGCGCTCCACGACAAGCGAACCCGTGACGATATAGGCCAGCATAGGGCCAAAGTAGGTGATGACCGGAATCAAGGAGTTTTTGAGGGCGTGTCCGAAGATGATTTTCACGCCGGAGACGCCTTTCGCCCGCGCCGTGCGGATGTAGTCCTGTCCGAGCACATCCAGCATGGAGGAGCGCGTCAGGCGCGTAATGTAGGCCATGGGATAGAGCGCCAGCGT
>JAFSOM010000339.1 GCA_017447005.1 Oscillibacter sp. | reverse complement strand
CGTCACGCTGAAGAGGTTCTGCGGCACACGGGCGTCGTCTTTCCAAAAGACAGGATCATACATGATTCTTCACCCCTTTACCCTGTGATTTCATACAGCGGGAACTCCCATAGGGTGACTACGCCCTGCGTGGAGGTCTTTACGAGATTCTCGCTGATTTGACCCGCGACATCGCCGGAGGTATCCAAAATGCGGAGGCCCGTAATGGTAAGCGACTCGCTGTCCATTGTCTGGCTCCATATCTTCAGCGTGTCTCCTTCGATGGCCTTATCCGTAATAGCGGCGTCGTACCACTTGCCCCCCGCGTAATACTGGATTTTCTCAAGCCGCCGCAACCATTCCGCCCGCATCTTGCCCATGAATTTTTCCGTCCAAAATGCCATGCCCTGCCTCCTAACTTTCGGCAAACCCTGTGCCGCAACGTCTGTATTCAACGCTGAAACTCTCCGATTTTACGCCCACTCCCGCGTTTGTCGTTTTCGCCTCCGCAGTTTCCACCGCCTCTGGATACGCGCCCGCGACCCCGTTTTCCTCCGCGCCGGGGAGGTCTATCCCGACGTGTTCGACAGACGGCATTGTCGCGTTTTCGCTCCTGACGATAACGCCTGCGGAAGCGTTCTCCGGAACTGTGCCTGAGAGTTTGCCGCCGTCCGACGCGGCGGTTTCGTAATCCGCCCTGATGTTCCTAACTTTGGTTTCCGCCGCGCTCCCGCGCAGAATCGCATGACCGGCAAAGGCGGTATCCGGGGAATTGCCGGAGGCGTCATAATGCGTCACGTTGCTTTCCGTTTCCGGTTGCGTTGCGCTTGCGCTCCTGACGATGCGTCCGCTCAAAGCCGCTTCCGGGAACACGCCGGAGGACTCGTGGTTAAGAGTGAAATTCTCCGCGTCCGGCTTTGTGGCGACAGGCGTTTTCTGAGCCATGCCCAGCATGGCGTTATCCGGGAAAAGACCGGCGTATTCGTCAACATCCGCAGGGCGATAGTCTGCGGTATAGCTATGCGCCTCCGGTCTGCTCACCGCTAAAGTTCGTATGTTACGCGCCAACAAAGCCTCTTGAGGATACTGACCGCTACGGACTCCATTTTCCGCTGTCGATGGGTAATCCTCCATGCCGTGTATTCTTCTGGACTTCACTATGGAAGCGGCGGCGGAATACCCGCCAAGCGTCGCTATATCCGGCTTTGTACCCGCCAAGTCGTAATCAATCACATAATGTTGTCTGTTCGCGCCAATGCCCGCCTCCGTATGTTAGGTGAGCATGGCGCGCCAGAAGATATGCGCGGGCATCTTCTTGGAAATCAAAAAAGTGATGTCCTCCAGATACAGCGTCGGCACGTCTCCGCGCCTGTATTCCAGATGGAGCATATTGTTGCCCACGCTGTCGAACGGCTCGAATCGGCTTTTAACCGTGTCATGCGTATAGCTTGAAATAATTGCCTCAAGGATGGACGCGGACACCTTTCCAAATCCCACAAAAAACGACTTGACGAAGCGTCTGCGGACTTCCAGAGAACGGGAGCGGTTCAGCTTGATGTCCAGAAACTTCTCCAAGTCCGAGACGGTCTGTTCGTCAGCCGTGTCGATGAAGTTATTGAAAAAGACAAGCTCAATGTTGTTTTCCAATTCGTCCAGAACCGCGCCGTGCGCTTCCAGAATGGCTCGCATTTCCAGCACGTCGCGGTAGAATTTCGGGTAGTAGGTGATGAGTTCGTCGTAGTTGCCGGGGAAGTATTTCTGATAGAGCCTCACCGTATCCTCACCCCTTCAACGACTGGAACATAATCCTCGCCGGGGCGAATGTTCTCCGTTCCTCCGTTCAGCGTCAGACCGCTGTAGTCCAGCACGCTTTCCAGCGTGGTAAGAATCGCTCCTACAGAGGATACGCGAACCACAATGTCCGTCGCCGCCTCCGTTTCCAGCACCAGCCGATGGAAATACGCGGTAAGCGCGTCCCTTGTTTCCCGCTCCGCCGCGTCCAGAGTGTATCCGGTCGCCAGTTCCGCAGTAAATTCTATCGTGATTTCCAAGCCGATGGCCGCCGCCGCTGTGAAGTGCGCCCCAAGATTCGCCACGCCTTCGCCGGTGAATTCCATGGACTGGTAAAGCGCCCCGTCCACACCGATCTCACCGATCAGGTGCAGGATGACGTCCTTGCCGGAAACATACGGACCGGGTTTTCCGCTGAGCTCCACTTTGATCGCGGAAGGGACTTTGAACCAGTTCAGACCGGAAGCCATGCCTGCCGCCATATCTGTGGAACCAACACCCGTCGAGAAAGCCCCGAGCGCACCATAGGTGCAGGTGTGGGAGTCCGCGCCGATCACGCAGTCGCCGGCGGCCACAAGGCCTTTTTCCGGCAGGAGTGCGTGCTCGATGCCCATCTCGCCG
>JAFSOM010000338.1 GCA_017447005.1 Oscillibacter sp. | reverse complement strand
TCCGTTGACGATTTGGGGCTGATGAGAGACATTCCTTTGAACGTGTGCGAAATGCCGTCTCTGAACCCGAAAGAGGGTCTTTCCCTTTTGAATGACCTGTTGTCTAAGCGCGGGCGACGCCTCCAACCGTTTCAAAAAAACACGATTCGAGACCTGATGAACAAAAAAGGCTCCGTCACGGTGCTGGAAGTCGAACTGCTGGCGCAACAATGCGGCAAACTCCATAGCTGGGAGGAATTTCCCCTCAAAGATATTGATTTTCCGACGCTGGTCAAGGTCACGCTCTTTCAGGACAAAGGCGACAATACGCTTTCTCAGAAAAAAATCGACACATACAAAACTCTGCGACGTCACGCTTTGGGATTTTTCGCGCTTTCCTCCGTCGGCCTGACGGAAAGGGAAGCCATTGAACTGCTTGCGCGTGACCCCGCCGTGATTGCGGAAATCCGAGGCCAACAGCCGCAAGCGCCCTATCAAAAAGCGCTGGACAATATCATAGAGCATGGTAAAATTCCTATGGCGCTCTGGGCGATGCTGTACGCGGATTTACGCTCTTTGCTTATGGAAATCG
Source organism: Oscillibacter sp. (assembly GCA_017447005.1). Classification (GTDB taxonomy): domain Bacteria; phylum Bacillota; class Clostridia; order Oscillospirales; family Oscillospiraceae; genus Oscillibacter. The sequence goes on along the minus strand of JAFSOM010000338.1, from coordinate 5,008 downwards.
ACGACCATGACGCGGGAATCCTGCGCTTGCGCCATAGCCGCCTGAAAAGCGAAACTGTGCGCATGCTCAGGGAGGACGGGCGCGAATATGAAACGCTTCTCCACATTATGCGCGAGTATTACGAAGGGCAGAACTGGATATTAGGAGTGGGCAATTCCTTTGACGCGAATCGCCGGAAGGTCAACGAACTGTTCCCCGTTTATGAGCGACTGGGGTTGGAGGACGAACTCAAACGCGCTTTGGGGAATCTCGATTGCGCGGACGCCTATGTACGCTGTGAAATGCGCGCGGAGTTGCTTTCGGCGTTTGCCCGTCATATGCCCGCGGCGTACCGTTTGAACGTCAACGCCGCGTGTCCGGTCGGTTCGGAGGCGTTCGCCGCGAAGATATGGGAACTGCTCCGCAGAAAAGATTTTCTTTTCCGCCTGTGGCCGGACAGTTTCCTGCCCGCCGCGCTGGCCGAACTGCCGCCGGGCGTCGCGGACGCCGGGACAAAATACGTGTTTCAAAATACGCGTCCCGTTCTGTCGGAAAACGGAATCTTCTTCCCGAATCTGCGCGGAGAATGCGCCTTTGCCGTCAGTGACGAAAATTTCGTGGCGATTCACTCGGAAGGACAAATACGAATCGCGGATATGAAGGCGGGAATCCTTACGCGGATTGCACAGGATTCCATCCGTGAGAAGTGTTTCCTCTATTGGACGCGTAACGCGCTGACTGTTCGCGGCGAGCGCGTGCGCATTCAGTACGAGTTTTCCCCCGAAAAAATGGAATTGATAGAACAGCGGCGGGAAACCTGCCCCTCGTGGGATAAATTGTGGGAACTGGGGGACATTTCCACGGAAACGGACTGGCGGGAATCCGACGGCTATCGCTGGAGCGGACAATACGGAGAGAGTATTTTTTATCGCGGGAGCGACGGCGCGCCAAAATGGGAACTTCTGCTTTGTCGTCCGGAACGTTCCCTGATGTTCCGGGTGCGGGGCAAACTGGCCGCCTTTATTCTGGATGAAACGATTCTGGAAGTTGTCGATTTGGAACGCCGCGTAATCCTCTTTCAGTCCCGCGAGTATGATGCCATTACCCGCGCGGAATGGACGCCGTCCGGGCGGCAACTGCTTTTGGTTTTGCGCGGAAATATTCTGGTGCAATTGGAAATCGACCCCGCCGGAAACGGTTCCCCCATGTCCGCTGCTGTGGAAAATTACGGAAAATACCAGTGGAATAAGTACAACGACAAACTGAACCATTACGGAAGAGGCGTTTATTGGCTGATGTTTGGAAACGAGCCAAACTCGTCCATGTTCGGCGCGTTGTCCATGCGTCACGGCTGGGCTGCCATTTATTATCCGTCGGATATCGGCAACACGGTGAAAATATATCGTCTGAAAAATTCCAGGGATATGGATTACGCCGGGGAATATTTCGTGGATAAGGTTCAAGATAACCTTGACGCGCCGCTCTATCCGGCTCGCGACCGTAACGCGCTGATAGTTCGGGCGAAGAAACCGATATTGTTTGACTTGACTTCCCTGTATGAGAAGCGTACCCTGCCGCCCGGGGAACTCTTGAAAAACGAGTCGCAAAAATCAGACTTGTCGCCGTATAGCGATTTAAGAGAGCGTTACGCGAAGGAAATGGCGGAAAAACTGCCTTTGCGCGCTTCTGTTCCGCCCAAGCGCAATTTCATTGCCTGTTTGCGGAGCTTCTTTCAGGGAGAGGAGCGGCATTATCAGCACATTGAAATTATCGACGGCGGCAACGGATTCAACTGGCTGATTGACAAAGAGAACGGCTTGATTCACGCCTTTAACCAGTCAACGTCGGTTTTCCGGGATATGCTTGGGCGCAGAATTTTAGCCGCCGATTCCCACAAAGACGGATTGTATCTGTTGTTGGAAAATGTCCCACATATTATAGAAATACGCCTTGTTTAAAACTTGTTTGCGGTAGGGCGCATTTCAGCGCAGGATAGTACGGCGTAGTGCTACGGTTGAATCGAAGATAAGAGCCGTGGCGTTGCTCAATGAGTCCTCGGTTCTTTTGCTTGCATATGCGCTAATGGTTTCCGTTCAAATACCTGCGAGAATATGAGAATTAGGCTTAAGTGACGCCGACGCACCTGCAAAGATAACGGAAAACATGGCTTTATCGACGGGATGCTGGAAGTTTTCAAAAAGTGCAGATTCTGATAAAAACTGCTCTTTTATTTCTATGCGTGATGTTCGGAATTTGCAACTTTTTGATACTCTCTGCGCGGTAATATGTTAGGTAATGCTGCCTAATTGTAAGCTGTGTTAAGTGTCTGGCTGTAATAGGCTGTGACTTACGCTGTACGATTACAGCTTTGTTTCCCTGGACCCTGTCCAAGCCCGCATACGCCAAGGGTTTTGAGCGTCCTCACTCCCTGCCGTAACTAAGCCGCAGTTCTTGACGTGCAGGGGGTCACAGGTTCGAGTCCTGTATCGTCCACCATAGTGAAAAGTCCCGCAAACCCGCATAGAATCAGGGTTTGCGGGGCTTTTTGTTTCCGTAATTTTTCCGTTTTGGTCGTTGTTTGGTCGTTGTGCCGCCCAAAATCACTACTCGGACTATCCCAGCACGGAGAATCCGCCGCACAGACAGACGTGGAAAGAGAATCAAGGCGGCGGGACAGTCCTCGCCGCCGATTCTCTCTAACGCAGGCAAGCTATTGATTCGCAATATCGTTTTCAGCGAATCGCCTTGTTAGGGGTTCCCCTAAAACCCCGGACAGGCCGAAAACGGCCTGTCGAACGCGCCTTCCGGCGCGGCTTGCCCTTCAGGAAGAACAACGCCCCTCTCCATTCCGGTATCTGGACATCCGACGCTTTCTCCGAAAGGGGAATCCCGATATTGACCGCTCATGTCGTTATCGGAATCCCGTAACGATTCGTGACGGCGTTCCCGATAACCCGAATATAGCCGCCATCGGCGAAAGCGGCCTGTCCAATACGCCCTCCGGCGCGGCATGTCTTTCCGGGATTGAAAAACTTTCGGTCAAATTTGTCCAAAAGTCTCGAACGCGCCTAACATTCTCGAAATTGAGAAAGTTGAAATCCTGCCTTTTCTTCTGGGAATGCGAACCCCCTTTCTTTTCGAGTGTCCCGACATTTGACGGTTTCTCCGAAATGGGGCTTGCCGTATTGACGCCCCACGCCCAATATCGTAATCCTGATAACGGCGGCGGGACTTATCCTGCCGACGTAAAAGCCGCGCCGCAGGCGCGTTCGACGAACCGCGATAGCGGGAAGTCCGGGGTATTAGGGTCCTCCCTAAACAGCGATTTGGCGAAAACGATATTCCAAATCATAGCTGGCCAACGTGACCGGATTTTGAAAAGTCGTGAAGCGCGACCTATGAAACGGGGTATCACACTTGCTTCCAGAGCGTCAACAGCCACCGCCCCTGCTGGTACGGATGGTACGCTTGGTACGCGTACAAAGCGCACGTTGCAGAAAAAAGAGCCGGGGATTTCTCCCCGGCTATGCTCTTATCAGGTTCCGTCAACGGCATTTGCCGCAATGTTATAACATCCGGTTCGCCGCATTGCCCGAATGTACGCTTGCAGTTCTGTCCACGTCCCCTTGAAAATCTCCGTAATGTCGCGGCTCTCATAACCGCCCTCATCGGTGTAGTCATAAGTGATTTCGTACATTGCGCATCGTCCTTTCCTGTTGCCGGGGATTTCTCCCCGGCTCCGGCCTATCAGAAGTTACGGTAGCGTTCCGCCGCCTCGTCAACGCTCATCTCGTCCATGACATAGTACATAGCCGTCAGCGTCTTGTTGATGGTATCCCGCCGACATCCGACGCGCTTCATCGCCTCAATCGCGTAACCAAAGGCGGCGTCGTTGCTCCATACGTCCATCGTCTCCGCTATGGCCTCCGCGTAAGGCTTCCCGTGTCCGACAGGCGTTAGACGCTCCCCGGCCTTCCGCGCCTTCTCCAGATACTCCTTGACGGTCATGCCGCTCACCTCCAATACATTTGCAGTTCGCCGTTGTGCATTTCGTAGCCCATCGTGGCGTTGCCCCGGACATTGAAGCAAATGTAGTTCCAGTCCCACACGTCAAACAGGGCCTTGCGGGGAATCATGCCCACGCTCCGAAGCTGACGGTGGCGGTTGATTTCCTGCTTGTGGACTTCATGCACGATGGTAATCTTGGAGCGGTCAAAGCCGAACTCTTTCGCTATCAGGTCGGCGGCTTCCTCGTCGGACAACTCCCGCACGTCCGGCGTTCCGGCAATGGCCTCATAGTCGGCCTGCGATACGTTGTGTTCGTCCTCAAAGGGTTGCCATTCCTCTTCACGCTCCAGCTTCTCCTTCAGGCGGGCGATTTCAGCTTCCAGCGCGGCGACCTGTTCCGCATGGGCTTTCTCTTTCGCGTTGGCCTTATCCTGCGCGGCGCAACGGACGCGGAGGGCGGCGTGTTGGACGGTTTCGGCAAGGGCGTCTTTGTTCGCCTTGTACGCCTTGCAGAACGCTTGCTTGTCGCCGTTGAAGTCGGTATACGCGGCTTCAATCGCTTCGTAGAGTTCCCCGCTGGGGTAAATCCCGGTCAGCTTCTCAAATTCCTGTAACATCATGTGAAATTCCTCCTTGCTTTTCGCGGGAGGGCGGCGTATACTGTACTTGCCGCCGCCCTCCGGGGTGGTAGGTTCTATGGGCTTCATATCCGGTAGTTGTGGCGACGACGTGCCGGATATGGGGCTTTCTTTTACGCGGGAACGGCGACGGGCTTGCACAGGAAACGCCGGGATGTTTGCGCTTTGGTATAGGCGGCGTAAATGTCGGCGTGGTCAGCTTTCAGGGCCTTGCTGTCAAGGCGGTTAGAGGTCACGGGCTTGTACGACGCGTTCCAGCCGAAACCGGAAATGCAGAAGTCCGGGCTTTCCATGCAGGCGTCTTGAATCACGGCCTTGATTTCCTCCAGAGCCTTCATCGCCTTGTCAGCGGCTTCCAGACGCCGGAAATACTCTTGCACCGT
>JAFSOM010000337.1 GCA_017447005.1 Oscillibacter sp. | reverse complement strand
GGGAATCCGCCGCGCCGACGGGACTTACGTCCGGTTCGACGACAACGCCGCCGTGCTCATCCGCGACGACAAGAACCCCAGAGGAACGCGTATCTTTGGGCCGGTGGCCCGCGAACTGCGCGACCGGGATTATATGAAAATCCTGTCTCTGGCGCCGGAAGTGATTTGAGGAGGCGGCAGTATGGCAATGAAAGTCAAGAAAGGCGATACCGTGGTCATCCTCTCCGGCAAGGACCGGGGCAAGCAGGGGAAAATCATGGGCACGGTTCCGAAGGAAGCCAAAGTCGTAGTTGAGGGCGTGAATATGGCGACGTGCCACGTCAAGCCCCGTAGACAGGGCGAGACGGGCGGCATCGTAACCCGTGAGGCCGCTATGCCCGTGTGCAAAGTGCAGGTCGTATGCCCGAAGTGCGGCAAGCCCACCCGCGTGGGAATGAAGCTCGAAGGCGATAAGAAAACCCGCGTGTGCAAACATTGCGGCGCGGCGCTGTGAGAGGAGCGGGAGACATGGCAAGATTGAAAGAGCATTATAAAGCCGATGTCGCTCCGGCCCTCATGAAGCAGTTCGGCTACAAGAGCGTCATGCAGATTCCGCGTATCGAAAAGGTCGTCGTGAATGTCGGTTGCGGCGAGGCCCGCGAAAACGCGAAGATTCTCGACAACGTCTCCGGCGATTTGGCGAAGATTACCGGACAGAAACCCGTCATTACCCGGGCGCGTAAGTCTATCGCCAACTTCAAACTGCGTGAAAACATGCCCATCGGCGCGAAGGTCACGCTCCGCGGCGATAAGATGTGGGAGTTCCTTGACCGCCTGTTCAACGTGGCCCTGCCGCGTGTGCGCGACTTCCAAGGAATCAACCCCAACGCGTTCGACGGACGCGGCAACTATGCCCTCGGTATCCGCGAACAGTTGATTTTCCCCGAGATTGAGTACGATAAGATTGACAAAATCCGCGGTATGGACGTGGTCATCTGCACCACCGCCCGAACCGACGAAGAGGCCCGCGCCCTGCTCGGTCAGGTCGGCGCGCCGTTCGCCCGCTGAGGAGGAGAGTACCATGGCAAAGAAATCTATGATTCTCAAACAACAGCGGCCCGCGAAATACTCCACCCGCAAGTATAACCGCTGTAAGCTCTGCGGACGCCCGCACGCCTATCTGCGCAACTATGGCGTCTGCCGTATCTGCTTCCGGGAACTGGCCTATCACGGACAGATTCCCGGCGTCCGGAAGGCCTCATTCTAAGAACGCCGGACGCGTGTCCGAAAGGCTCTCTTGCGCGTCGCCCAAGGCGCGTGATGAGCGCGGACGCCCGTCCGGAAGTTGAGAACGCCGGACAGTCACCCTCCGCCTCCGAAACACGCGGCACAACCGCGCCGCGCTTTCGGATTCCCTAATATGTAGGCGCCGGCTCCGGGGGCTGGCGTCCCGGACGACGAAAGGTCACGGAAACCAGCGGGAGAAGGCGTTCCCGTCTGGGCGCCTGTAAAGGTCTCTGTGATACCTCGCCGCCGCAGCGGTCTTGTTACCGCCACTCTCAGTAAGGAGGACTCATTATGCACATCACCGATCCGGTGGCGGATATGCTTACCCGTATCCGCAACGCCAACGCGGCGAAACATGACAAAGTCGAAGTTCCCGCCTCCAACATGAAGAAAAGCATTGCGCGTATTCTTCTGGAAGAGGGCTATATCCGGAATTATCAGGTTCTGGACGACAGCCCGCAGGGAACGATTCGCATTACCTTGAAATACAACGCCGGGAAAGAGCGGGTTATCACGGGCCTGAAACGGGTCTCGAAGCCCGGCTTGCGCGTGTACGCCGGGGCGGACGAACTGCCCAAGGTGTTACGCGGTCTCGGTATCGCTATCATCTCCACGTCCAGAGGCGTCATGACCGACAAAAAAGCGCGGGAACTGCATGTCGGCGGCGAAGTTCTGGCGTTCGTGTGGTAAGGGGGTCGGAACAATGTCTCGTATCGGCAGAATGCCCATTACCATTCCCGCCGGGGTTACGGTCGACATCGCCGAAGGCAATGTCGTCACCGTCAAAGGGCCGAAGGGCGAACTCAAGCAGGCCCTCCGCCCCGAAATGAAAATCAAGCTCGACGGCGCCACGCTGACCGTAGAGCGTCCGTCGGAAGATAAGCTCCACCGCAGTCTGCACGGCCTCACGCGCTCGTTGCTCCACAATATGGTTGTCGGCGTGACTGACGGCTACAAGAAGGAACTCGAAGTCAACGGCGTAGGCTACCGCGTATCCAAAGAGGGGAACAAACTCGTGATGAATCTCGGCTACTCCCACCCTGTGACCATGGAGGAAGTCGACGGCATTACGATTGAAGCGCCCGCGCCGAATAAAATCGTCATCAGCGGCTGCGACAAACAGAAAGTCGGACAGTTCGCCGCTGAAGTGCGTGAAAAGCGTCCGCCGGAACCTTATAAGGGCAAGGGAATCAAGTATGCCAATGAGGTTATCCGCCGCAAGGTCGGCAAGACCGGCGCGAAGAAATAAGGAGGCGCTTTGACATGATTAAACGTCCGAACACGAACGCCCAGCGCATGAAGCGCCATCGGCGGATTCGCGCTAAAATCTCCGGTACGCCCGAAACGCCCCGCCTGAACGTGTTCCGCTCCGAGGCGAACATCTACGCCCAGATTATCGACGATACGAAGGGTATGACGCTCGTTTCCGCGTCCTCTCTCGACAAGGAAATTGAGGGTTACGGCGGCAACGTAAAAGCGGCGGAAGCCGTGGGCAAACTGGTCGCCCAGCGCGCCAAGGATAAGGGTATTGAATCGGTCGTGTTTGACCGCGGCGGATACCTCTATCACGGTCGCGTAAAGGCGTTGGCCGAAGGCGCCCGCGAGGGCGGACTGAAATTCTAAGGGAGGAGGAACGACGTTATGCCCAGATTTGAACG
>JAFSOM010000336.1 GCA_017447005.1 Oscillibacter sp. | reverse complement strand
TTAGATTTTAGCGCGTTTCCGATTGAAATTTGTTTTTCTTATCGGCCTTTCGGACTTTGTTCCCCCGCCCCTGAAAGGGGAGGAGGTCAGGGGGAGGGGTTCGATTGCGCGCAACTTGCCAACGATTGCTACACGCATACGGGGATAGTTTCGTTCAAAATTTTGGATTGACAAGCGTATGAATTTGTGATATACTGCAAAAAGGTGTCGCAAAATACATTTTTTTAGAGACTTAAGACTGGAAATCACTCGAGGCTCCAGTGTGCACCATTCACTGTTCATAGTCACAATGCGCGGAAGAAGGGGGCAGCCTATGACCGTACCGGAGAGGATTGACCAAATCATCGCTATCCGCCACGAGCAGGCCGAGCGGGTAAAACAAGAGGCCGAACATCTCGACAGTGTTCGACAGGCGATGTACGATTTTCAGAGTCTGCGCAATGCGGTTGCTCAAAGCGGCAACGAGGAACTTGCGGAAAAGCTCAATTCGATTGTCGTAGACCGTTTTATTACGGACTGCGATAATGTGATGAAGGAATTGAACAGACTTCAGATGCGTTTTTCCCGCAATCATGTTCACATGAGTTTTGTGGGAAGGGCGCGTCAGGGAAAAAGTCTCGTAATGCAACAGATTAGCGGCTTAGAAGGGAATATTATTCCCTCTTCTGACGGCGGACACTGCACGGGCGCAAAGTCTATCATTACAAACTTGGATACGCAAAGCGTGGCGGCGGATATTCAATTCTACCGTGCGGATGAAGTCGTTTCCATTGTCAATGATTATCTCCAAGGGATATTCGGAGAAACGGAGCCGAAAATCCGGCAAGTATCAGAAATTCCGGGCTTGGCCAGACGAAATCTCCAAGAAAAATTAGACCCCAGAAACGCAGCCGCTAACAGTCATTGGGAGCATTTGCAGAAATATATCGAGCATATCGGAGAGTTTGAATCGTATCTCGGCGAAGGAGAGCGTAAGACCATCACGGTTTCCGCCGATGAGATTGAATCCTACGTCGCTCAATATAAAAATGACAATCCGGACGTGCTGTATTATAAGTATCTGGGCGTCAAAGAAGCGAATATCCATTGCCGCTTTCCTTCCTATGAAAGTTGCGGAAAGCTGGTGCTGGTGGATACAATCGGTTTGGGAGACACTTCCATTGGCGTGGAAGAGGAAATGATTCGCGCAATCCGCGAGGATAGCGACGCAATCCTCTATATGTTCCGCCCGGATGTAAAAGGGCCTATCATTGACAAGGACCATTACGAGATTATTGAGGATATAGCCTCAAAAGTGTCCGTGGAGTATGCCCGCGAAATGCTCTTCTGGGTTGTCAACCGCGATATGAGCGGCGGCGAACACAAGGGACGGCAGATTTCCAACCTTGCGAACAAAATTGAGGACGCGAGAAAACACAATGTCGTGCCGATTTGTCAGACGCTGGATGTCAACTGTATGGATTCCAATGAAGTTCAGGAAAGACTGCTTGCTCCGGTCTTAAAGCGGATGTCCGATAATCTTGAGGCGATTGACAGCCTTTTGATTGAACAGGCGCAATCCCAACTGGACAGGCTCTATGACACATATCAGCTCCTGAGCGCCCAGATTCAAAACGCGCATTCAAAGACGGTCAGTCAGGATGTGCGCCGGAAATTTGAGGATACCATTGACGCCACTTTCAGCCTCTGGACGGGGGAACTGCGGAAACTTTGCCGTGACAGAAAAAACCAGAGGGATATTGACAACTCCAGATTTTCCGGGGAATTTCAGAAGAAACTCAAGCAAATCTATACCAGATTGCCGTCTCCGGAGGTTATCGAAGGCTACCTCTCCCGTATGCTCGGTCACGCCGTGCAACAAGAGGCGTATATCCGCATCACTCAGTATCTCCGGGTCAGAATCATCAACGATTTTCTCAGCCTTGATGATACGCTGAACGAACTGGCTCTTGAGTTGAAAACGGAAATAGCGCACATTTTAGCCGATGAGGATAAAGGGCGGCTGGGGTTCATTGTCCCCTTTGCCGACGGCGACAATCCCAATGAATGGTTCAACGCGCTGGCGCAAGTCGCGGAAAGCGGCGGCTATGACAGCATTTGCGAAGCGTTCCGGTCTTTGCGCGATTTCGGCATGAGCGTTACCGGATTTTTCATTTATCCTGTCCGTAACGGATTGGATCCTATTGACCCGCAGTTGCAGGAATCCATTCCTCCCATTGAAGGGAATACTGACCAAGACATGTCGCGCAGTATCCACGGTTGGATAAAACGGTACATTTTCCAGATTCACAGCAAAATTGAGAAAGATTGTCGGCAGTATCTTTCTTTCCCGAACAGCGCCCTCTATGCGGCGGCGCGTGACTTCTGGGACCGCTCCTCTTTCTCCGTTCCTTCCCTCGAAAAAAAATCCGTGGAAATCGAGAGAAAATGGAAGCATTTTTATGAGGACCATATTACCGAGATTTGGTCTGATGAGTGCAACCAGTATACCGCAGTGTCCCGGATAAACGAGGACTTCGGCAACTTGGTGAAAGCCTTGAAGGACTGCAACCGGAAGAATTATTTTCAGGTATAGCGGGAGGGTCATTTCATGTCAAATAACCTTACGCTTCGCGTGATGATGTTAGGCGGACGCCGCGCCGGGAAAACCAGCGCGTTGGCCGCTATGCAAGACTGCTTTGACAAGCAATTCAAGGGAACGGAACTGAATATCACTCCCTCCGGCGGTCGCGCTCTGGATGTGATTGAAGCCAAGCGCGTCGAGATGGAACGCTATTTGACCATGGCCTCAAGAGACGAACCGTTCGTTCCCGACAGCGCCCCGACGCAAGGCGACGACACATACCGCTTTAACGTCAGACTCAAAGACAGACCGGATGTCATTTCCCTTGACTTCTACGATTTCAACGGCGAATGGCTGGTCGCGGGGAATCCCAATTACGATGATGTGCAAGACCAAATAAAGCGCGCCGATGTCATCATGATTATCATTGACACGCCTTATCTGATGGAAGAGGACGGGACATACAACGATGTTAGAAATCGTTGTTTCCGCATTACGGCGGCGATGAAGGATAATTTTGATGTGCGCGCCAGCGTTCCCAAGATGGTTTTATTTGTACCTATCAAATGCGAGAGGTATTACGACGAAAACCGTATGGGAGATGTGTACAAGCAAATTGTCAGTGACCATTGCTACGGTTCTTTAATCGACTTTCTGAAGGGAAGTTGTGAAATGGCGGTTACGCCTATACAGACTATCGGCACGGCGTCGTTTATGGGTTTCGATTTCGACCCCTCTACGGGGAATTGTCTGATGCTGAAGGAAACGGACGGCAAGGAACTTCCGGGCTACCCGCTCTACAATTTTACCCAAAAGGCGCGGGAGGCCGCTAAACGTCAAGGGCTTGACCGGAAATATGCGGCGGAACCTATGTACTGTGAGCAACCCGCCGTATATACGCTCTATTACGCTTTGACTTACGCCGCGCAGGTGGCGAAAGCGAAAGCGGACAATCTGAAAAAGGGTCCCTTTGGGTTCTTTAACAGAAAATTGGTGGAGGTATTTCTCAAGACGTTGCAGAAAACGATACCCTCTTTCCTCTGGAATATTATCCCGCCCCAAAACCTGCAAGACCTGATTGACCGTTTTAGTTTCGCTTCTGCGGAAGAGTTTCTGAAACAACGCAACATAATATTCGAGAAAATGGAACGGTCGGGAAAGGGCTTTGACATCCTGTTGCCTGACATACTGGATTTCCGAGGAGAAGGGGACTGACAATGAAAGTATGGTTTTATTGCAGTTACTCCGGTTCGCCTGTCGGCTTCCAGTTGGGATACGTCGACACGGAATCTTTGTCCGAAGGCGAAAACCGCCTTGTTGCCGGAACGCCGCACCCGCTTTTGAATCGTTGCCTTTCCTATCAGGGCGTCAAAGAGGCGTTCGGAAAGATTCCCGCTACAAATTCCTACGTTGCGGTTCGCCCCATCTCACGTCTTGAAGGCGACAGAGTTTATCTCAATTTTGCCTTTGAAACGGACAGCGCTATTGAGTTTGCCTCTATCGTCCAGTATATGGATACGTACAGAACGCACGACAGGGACTTGTTCGATATTATGCTTCCAACCGTCATAGAGGATACCCGGGATTCGTCCTTTGGAATCCATGTCAATGGGCGTGAACTCCAAAAGGTGATTCGGGGCATGCTTCAGCCGCCCGCAAGCGCGCCATGGAAGGGAGAGTTCTATGTCCGCACCAAAGACCCCGAACAAGGCGAAGCGCTTGCGGAAAACTTACGCCTTGCAAAAATTTACCGTGACGCGGCGCCTGCTGTACTTCCGGATACGGAGCGGGAATCCACATGGAGCGTAATTAGAGAAAAAGGCGAACTCGCACGGATTGAACAGGAGGGCGTTTCGTCCCCTTTTCCCGGAAGAAAAGCGGTAATAATCGCGGTAGCCGTACTCTTCCTAATTTTGATTGCTTTCATGATTCTGATGAACAGAAAGCCGACAGCAGGGGAAAGCCAAAACGCGGAACAGTCGGAGGTTGTTCAAAATCCCAACTCAGCGGATTTGGAGAATCAGGAGGAAGAAAGCAAGCCCCCGGAGCAAACGAAGACGTAACCGGAAATAACATCGGCAATGACTTAGCGTGGACTGACATCCGTTCCATTCCGTCGAAACTCCCTGAATTATTCGATTGGAGTAAGGAACGTGTCGGTAAAATCATCCGTCTCGTTGAGCATGGCGCGATTCTGGAAAGCGTCTTTCCCGTGATAAATGACATGGACAGTGCGGAAGTCAAAGCCTTCCTTACGGAGATTTCCCGTCTGTCTGTCGTTGCCGAAACGCTGGAAAGGCGCAAAAAGGACGGAGGACGGGAGTAGGCTTTCCGAACGGGCGCATAATCCGGGTTACAGTATAATCCGAGTATGAAAAATGCCGCGACAATGCGACAATCATAGAAAAAGGCTACCTCCAGACGTTGGCGGCGGCCTTTTTGTCCTTTTCCCCTGAACAACCTTGCCGGAAGTCCGGATAACGAAAAAGAGAATTTCCGACGTTAGAAATTCAGCTATATTGACGAAAAAATCTCTTTGGAAACTTACTTTACTTATGATATAATAAAAGAGGCGTTTTACCTTTATTAGCTTCAAAATATGTTTAAGACAGCGTGTAAAACTGATTTTAGAGTTGTACGAGGCGCCTGACGGCGGCTTTACCATAGAAGAGCGTCGCTCCCTTTTGCGGAATCAGATACGTTTCTATTGCGCGGCGGGACGGAAGGCGATTTTACATGGCGGAATGAGCATTAGCGTAAACATAAGCGAGGGCGCCGTTTTCAAGGCGTCCTCCTTGCCGATTTTAAGCCATGATTTTCAACTTTCGCGTCTGAAAATACGGTAAGGGAGGTCATTCCATGTCGTGGAGAAATCGTGGAAATGAAAGGAAAAAAGCGGAGCGCGTCGCCGCCGCGCTGTCGTCGGCGTGGAACGCCCGGAAGAAAGACCGTTCGAGTCCGTGGCTGCTGGCGGAATATTATCACAAGGCTTTGCTGATTCATCTACGGAAAAAAACGGGCGTCAGCGGACTGCGGATGTCTCAGGCGGCGGGATATTTGCGCGAATTTCTCTCTATGGAACAGCGTTGCGACAGCGGACGCCTTCCCGAAGTCTGGAAGAATTTTTTACGGGCGGGAGTTTGGATGGAGGATAATTTTGAACACGCGCTGACGCGTCAAATCATTTCGCGTTATCCGTTTGTTCTCCTCGCCGCGTCGCGCCAAGCCTTGCAGGACTTCACGGACGCCCAGCCGGAAGCGGACTTGCGCCGTATGCTGACGCGGAGGGAATTTCCATTCCGACAGCTTTTGAAGGAAGGCTTGGGAACGGTCTGGTCCGTCTGGTACGTGCCGCAGGCGATTCGCTCCAGTCTTTCCCTACTGTTGGCCTTGAATCCGAAAGACGAGTACCCGGAAGCGCGGGCCATGCGCCGTCATTTCGTTCTGCACCTCGGCGGCACGAACACCGGCAAAACCTACGCCGGATTCCAGCGCCTGATGCGGGCCGAAACGGGCGTATATCTCGCGCCATTACGTCTGCTCGCGTTGGAGGCGCAGGAAACGTTACTGGACGCCGGGGTTGAGTGCGGACTTTCCACCGGAGAAGAAGAGGATTTGCGGGAAGAAGATACCCACATCGCCGCGACCGCCGAAAAGCTGAATCTGAAACGGCGTTACGCCGTGGCGGTGATTGACGAATGTCAGATGATAGCGGACAGGCGGCGCGGCTACGCGTGGACACGCGCTGTTTTGGGCGTACAGGCGCCGGAAATTCATCTCTGCGCCGCGCCGGAGGCGAAAAATATTCTGCTCCGTCTGATTGAAAGCTGTGGGGACAGTTACGAAGTGGAGATTCACAAACGCCAGACGCCGTTAATCTGCATGTCCCACCCCGTGGACGTGGAACGCGTTCAGCCGGGGGACGCCCTGATTACGTTCTCGAAAGTGGAGGTTCTCAGCGTGGCGGAGGACTTGCGTCAGGCGGGAAAAGAACCCGCCATCATTTACGGCGCGCTTCCTTACGCCACGCGCCGGAAACAAATGGAGGGCTTTTTAGAAGGACGCATGGAGTATATTGTCGCCACGGACGCCATCGGAATGGGGCTGAATCTTCCAATTCGGCGCATTCTCTTTATGGCGACGGAAAAGTTTGACGGCGTGGAGCGGCGGGAACTCAAGCCGGAAGAGATTCAGCAGATTGCCGGACGCGCCGGACGGTTTGGAATGTACGACAAGGGCTATGTCGGCGCGACGGAAAATCTGGGCGCTATCCGCGCCGGACTGCGCGCCTCCGTGCCGCCTATTCCGTATGCGGTCGTGGGCTTTTCGGACATGGTTCTCCGGGCGGACTTTGACCTGTTGGAAGTTCTCAGCGAATGGAGCCGGATGTCAGCGGCGGAGCCGTATCAAAAACTGGACATTTCCCGCTATCTTTCCGTTATATCGAAAATGCGCGAAAAGGGATTCTTCTTTTCTAAAGAACAGGAACTCCGGGCGGCGAATATCCCCTTTGACGAAACGGAAGATTCCTTATGGGAACTGTTTTTTCACTTTTTGCGCGCTTTTCAACGCGGAGAACGTATCGAACAGCCGGGATTTCCGGATAGCGGGGAGCGGACGCTTCCCGAACTGGAACAGTATTACCGGAAACTTGACCTGTATTTTTCCTTCTCCAAAGCCTTTGACTGTCCGGTAGACGAGGAGCGGCTTTACGACAGCCGGGAACGGACCGCGAATGAAATTAACGAAATTCTGCTTTACCGTCTGCGGAATAACATCCGCTTCTGCAAACGGTGCGGAAAAGCGTTGCCGCCGCATCATCGCGGAAACCTTTGTGACGATTGTTTCCGGAAAGAGAAATCCTCCTCCGCCCGTCCCGTCTGGACTTCCCGCAACCGGCGTTGAAAAGCCGCGCTTTCATTTAGCCCGACGCCTATGCCCCGAAAGCGGATAGGCGTCAAGTTTATGACATTGCGTTCAAAATCGTTTCCATACGCTCATGAACGGCGGCGGGCGTGGATTTGCCTTTCAATTCCTTCATCGCCTGACCAATCAGAAACCCTATCGCTTTCGTTTTGCCGGCGCGATACTCGCTGACCGCCTTCGGATTCGCTGCGATAACGCGCCGTATGACCTCTTCCAAGGCGTTTTCGTCGTTCTCGACCGCCAGCCCATGCGCCTGAATATAGTCCGCGACGCGGAACGGCCCTTCCGCCGACAGC
>JAFSOM010000335.1 GCA_017447005.1 Oscillibacter sp. | reverse complement strand
GCATGACGCCCGTCCCCTTTCCGCGCCGTCAAACTCTCAACAGATTCAGATACCAGTCGGTCAGCGGCTGACCGAAGAGAAGCATATACGCGCAGGCGGCGGAAATCGCGGGGCCGAATGGGAAGGGATTCCCCTTGCCATTGCGCGTGGCGACGGCGAACAGCAGTCCAAACACGCAGGAGAACAACAGCGCGAACAGTGACGCCGTTACGCCGAGATACAGTCCCATGAGCGCGAACAGCTTGACATCTCCGCCGCCGAGCGCTTCCTTATGCAAAACGCTTTCCATCACGAGCGACAGCGCGAGCATACCACCGCCGTAGAGCAGGGCCGCGAGGACATGCCGCGCCAAGTACGCGCCAAACGGGACAGCCGTCCACGGCAATGCGGCGGCCCATGCCAGCGCGGGAATGATTAGGCAGCCGTCCGGGATGATAAACGTATCCAAGTCGACCAGCGACAGGCAGAACAGACAGCATAGAAAAACATAATTGCGCAGGCACAACACGGAAACGTCAAAGCGCGACAGGCACAGGACGGACAACAGCGCGAAGGCGCATTCGGTAAGGAAGTAGCGCGGGGAAACCTTGACGCCGCAGTAGCGACAGCGTCCGCGCAGGAACAGCCAACTGAATACGGGCACGAGGTCAAGCGCGCCGAGCGTATGTCCGCACGCGGGGCAACGGCTCCGGCCCTTCAAAAAGGATTCCCCGTGAGCGATTCGCCACGCCGCGCAGTTGAGAAAAGAACCCATCGCCGCGCCGAACAGGGCCGCCACGAAACAGCAGTAAAGAAACGCCGCTTTCGACAGAGAGTAAATACTGAACATCCGTTTTTACATTCCTTTCCCCTGTTCCGGCGTCGCGTTACGCGCTCTATTCCGGCGTGCGCGGTGTGGGAGCCGTTTTCCTCCTCTGTCGCCTTACGGCGACATCTCCCCCCGTTCCGGGGGCGACAAAGACGCGTCAACCGCTCAGGTAAAATCCGCGTCAACGTTCTACCCACGCGTCGCCGCTCCAGCCCTTGCCGCATATCCACACGGACGCGTGATTTTCGTCGGCGTAGCCGAAGTACCATACGTCCCCTTCTTTCAGGGCGGACAAATCCGCGGCCTCCCGTTCCTCGACGGCCTCCCGCTCTTCCTGATTCCCTACCAGCCCATAATAACACACAATCCCCTTGCGGTCAATATCCGTCGCAGTGCCGAAGAGCAGACGGGGATTGCGGTCAACCCGCTCACAGACGAGCGTCTTTCCGTTCAGTTGGATTTTGACTTTGTCCGGCGCGGACTCGTCCTCTTCCCGAATGCGTTCCAGCTCGTCGGACAGACGGCTCAAGGCCGCGCCCGACGAAAGCCGCGCCCGTTCCCGGGTGTCCGCGTCATGCAGTCCGCATATGACCTCATAGCCCGTGGCGGCGTCTTTTTTCGGGACGATAAAGTAATCTCCGCCGCTCGGACAGAGGTTGTCCCGTCCGTAACGGCTTTTGTCCACCACGGCGGCGGCCTCCTGTTTCGTCAGGCTCCAAGCCCGGAACAGGTATTCCTCCGTCATCATGCCCTGCGCCTTGTCCAGCGCGACGACGCACCCAATTTCAGCGGCCTTTGCCATGCTTCTCCGCACGGACGGCATAACAATTACAAGTAACAGAATAGCCGTCAAACCCAGCAGAATCGCTATCAGGCGGTTGATTCCTCCGCGTCTGTCCGTCCATTTCCGGCAAATTTTCGTACAAGCCATGGTCGTATACCTCGTTCGCAGTTCTTTGACTTTATCATAGTCCCGTTGGGGGCCTGATTCAAGCCGGAAACGGTATCGTTTCGGCGACAATTCCGTAACAATACGCGCAATGGCGGCGCGCATGGAAACTATCTCTCATAACGGAGGACATGGAAACTGTTTCACATGATAGCGTACATAGAGAACATCGTCATGTAAATCGTGCCCACGATGCCGCCCGCGACGACCGCTAAAAAGACAAGCAGAGCTGGCTCCAGTTTGGCTAAGGCGTCCTGTATCGCCACTTCCAGTTCGGCGTCGTAGTAAAGAGCGATAGTGTCCAGCGTCTCGCTGAGTTCTCCGGTCTCCTCTCCGACGGAAGTCATATCAACCAGAATATCGGGCAGAACCTGATTTTCCCGCATGGACGCGCCGAGGGAATGCCCCTCCTCCAGACGGCTGGAAATTTTCCCGGTTTCCGTGGAGATAAAGTAATTGTCAAGGGTTTTCGAGGTGATGGACACCGCCTTGTTCATGGTCAAGCCGGAATCCAAAAGCGTCGTCATAGAGTTTGCGAACTGGCTTGCGGCGTTGAGTTCGGCGATATTGCCCAGAATCGGGAGTTTCAACTGTAACTTGGACAGGGTCAGGTGTCCGTTTTCCGTATGGGAAATCATCTGATAGGCAATGACAATCACGGCGATAACGGCAAGGATAATCATATACTTATAGCGGAAGAAGTCGGAGATTCCGATAAGAATACGGGTAGGCAGGGGCAGTTCGGCGTCGGCCTCGGCGAAAAATTCCATGAATGTCGGGATAACCTTCACCATCAGCACGACGACCACCGCCACCGCCACGAATAATACGAACAGCGGATACGACATCGCGGACCTGACTTTGTTCGCCATTTTCATCTGCTTGTCAAAGTGGCGGTACATGGTATCGAAAGAGCGGTCAAGATTGCCGGATTCCTCGCCGGCGCGGATGGTCTCAATGAACGTGACGGGCAGAATCCGGCTCCCGTGCTCCTCAAACGCGGCGGAGAGGGAACGTCCTCCTTCCACGTCCACCGCGATTTGCTGTAACATCTTTTTGAGGACTTTATCGGTCGTCTTATCCCCGATAAGCTGAACCGTCCGCACGATGGGCACACCCGAGCGGAGAATAATGGCGAACTGGCTACACATGACGATGAACGCTTTTTTATTGAGCCGTCCGCCGCCGATTTCCATATTCAAAATGCCGATTTCTTTCTTTTCTTCAACCGGCTTAATTTTGAGGATAACGCTGCAAGTCTCCTTGACCCGCGCCGCCGCGTCGAGTTCGTTATAGCCCTCAATGATACCGTTGACGCGTTCGCCGTTGCGCGAAAGGGCCGCGTATTTAAACTGCGCCATAAAATCGCCTCCTTCCAAATCGTGG
>JAFSOM010000334.1 GCA_017447005.1 Oscillibacter sp. | reverse complement strand
GGCATCCCCGCTCTCTGGACGCGCCGTATTCCGCCGCGACTTTTGTAATTCCGCCTTTACCATATTCCGCCGCCAGTTCCCCCAGATACAGGCGCTGTTGCTTTTCGTTCAAGCTGTCAAACAGTTTCCGGTTCATTTCCGCTCATTCCTTTGCTTTTTTCTTTCCATTATACCACATTATCAACCAAAGCCATAGTTGCAAAGATTATTTTTCTGCAAGTCCTAAGCACCTTTAATTAGGATAGCGCAAAGCCTCTTCAGTGTCAATATAGTCAGCCAACTTAAAAAACAATCAAGGCGTGATATGATAAAAATATCGGAAAGGAGATGTAAGACATGAGTAAAAGTGAGAATTTGAGATTTTCCGCGGTTCCTTATCGTCTGGCAGAGCAGACTTATTCTGAGACGGCGGAGACTTTTCACGCCAGTGTCAGCGCAATTCGCGTGTGGGTTCAAAAATATCAGCAAACCGGAGACTTATCCGACAATCCTTTGAATCGGGGGTTCAAGAAAATTGCCCCGACAAATTGCGGGCCTATGTGAAAGAACATCCGGACGATACGCAACAGGAAATGGCGGGCGCGTTCGGCTGTACGAATCAGGCTGTCAGCAGAGCGTTGAAACGACTGAAAATCACGCGCAAAAAAAAACGCGGATATTCATAAAACCGTTATCGGAACTTTTATCAACATCTTTCAATATCTTCTTTTTTGGTCATCATTTTGATAGACGCTACCTTACGATTACCGTGCAGGAAAAGAAAACGATTAGCGGCTATGCGCTGGACGAAACGCCGCACGGCGTCTTTTGTCTAGGAGAACCGGGACGCGTCCCGAATTATTTTTTCCTCGCTAAAGAAATACGAAAACCAATCATTTCAGCGCTTCTCGTCAAACATTCCGAAGCCCTGCGAATTACGGGAGCCAAGTCCGGTTTGATAAAGAAAATCCAACGCGTCCGGCGCGCCGCGCAAAGAGAACTCGCCGTACCACGCGGTAATGTAAATCCCCCGGCGGTACTGCGTCACGTACTTGCGCAAGCGCGCAATGTCTCCGACCGTAACGTCGGATTCCGGCTCGCGCCCGTAAGCGGCCTGATACTTGCGCCTGAAATTTTCATTCAACAGCGTGGGAAAGTCCCTGTCCTCCGGCGAGAGGAACAGGGTCTTTTTTTTCGCACCGTCGCCTATCGTGCGCGTCAGGCACAGCGGCGAACGCATACGCACGCCGACGCAATCCGCGCCAAGATGAACATCGCGCATTTCGCATTCGACATTCAGGCGGCGTTCGCCAATCGTCACGGCGCCGCTTTTTGCAATCGCGTCGGCGAACACGCGGCAAAAGTCCGCCGCCGGACTGCGTATCTCCAGCGACAGCGGCCCCGGAAACGTAATGCGCCCGTCGCGGACGCGGTAGGGGCCTTCCAGCGCGCCGAATACGAACAGCTTATAGGCGCGGCGGTTACGCGTGTAGCCGTCGTCGTGGAGGAACGCGGAGAACTCCGGCGCGTCCGACAGGACATGATAAATCATCCCCTGCAACGCGCTGTGGTACGACAGCGGCAATGTCAGCGGTTCCGACAGCGCGAACGTTAATTTGAATTGCATACGGCCTCCGTAATGAATCCCTCATAGGGAAGGTATGACAAGAACGAGAAGAAGGAAGCAATCAACACTTGGGGTGAGATTAGTTTTAATCCCTCATAGGGAAGGTATGACCGTCAGTCGATACGAACGGTATGAAACCG
>JAFSOM010000333.1 GCA_017447005.1 Oscillibacter sp. | reverse complement strand
GTCGGCGTCGCCACAACAATCACGTCCGCCGTCCGCATCCGCGTGAGAATATCCGCCATGTCGTCCTGAATCACACATTTCCCGCTCTGGAAACAGGCGTAGCACGCGCGGCAAAAGCCGATATTCTTATCATATAGAGAAATCATCTCGACC
This sequence comes from Oscillibacter sp., assembly GCA_017447005.1. GTDB lineage: Bacteria > Bacillota > Clostridia > Oscillospirales > Oscillospiraceae > Oscillibacter. Next base: position 4,282 of record JAFSOM010000333.1, on the reverse strand, counting down.
GTGTGGCCCGCTTCCTCCGCGCCCTTTTTGAACTGTCGGCAGAGAATAGCGGAGTTCCCGTTTTTTCGTGGGCTTGCCGAAAGAATCAGTACGTTCTTTTTCATATCGCGTCTCCTTCTCTGAAGTCATTCCGTATTCCAAAGAGGAATCCGTTCCGCCGGAAAGCGTCACGGCTACCCGTCCCCATTCGGTCAAAATCGCTTGCAGACGTTCCAGTTTCGCAGTCAAATTTTGTTCGGACATTCAAACTCCCTCCTGACGTTGCGCAAGACGGTTGATTTGCGCGGCCAAATATCCCGCGTCGTAACCGTTGTCGATATTCACGACCGCCACGCCGTTCGCGCAGGAATTGACCATTGTCAGGAGCGCGGACAGTCCGACGCTTCCGCTTCAAGGTAATGCTCCGCTATTTTCCATTTCTCCTCACAGATTCACTCTTTCAGAGCGGAAAAAGCGTCCCCTTAACGCAATTTCCCGTAATCCTCATCCGAAACAGGCTCCAGCCATTCCGCGTGGGCGTCCTGTCCGGGAACCTCTACAGCCAGATGAGAAAACCCACGAATCCGGCGCGGCGCCGTGCCAGCGCTTAACGCCTTCCGGGATGTTGATAACTGTCCCTGGCGTCATTTCCACCGCTTCTTTGCCGTGATAACTTTTGCGGGAGAATGCGGAAAGTCGCTCCCGTAGACAATATGGCTGTCGTCGGCTACCATGCGCAACATATCCAGCGCGACGGGTTCCGGGTCGCCCGCGATGTCAAAGTACAGCTTCGCAAACTCCTCCTGAGCGTTTACCGTTTCCATCATGCCCATTGAGGCCAGAATGCCGGATACCCCCGCGAAACGCTGGAGCATATACGGCAGGAACGAGCCGCAATGCGGAACTATCCAGCGGATATTCGGAAAGCGCGTCATAACGCGGTTCGCTATCATGTTCAGAACGACCCGCGTAGTGTCGGCAGGGTATTCGTAAATGGCGGCTACCGTTCCGGTGATGACGTTTTCCGGTCTCTGACGCGCCCGGCACGGGTGGATAATCGCCAGCGCGTTTCTCCGGTTCAACTCCTCCATAAGCGGGTCGAGGGACTTGTCGCCTAAATAAACGCCGTTACTGTTGGTCGCCACTTTCACCCCGAGCGCGCCTAATTCCTCCATCGCGTAGGCCGTTTCCGCGACGGCTCCTTCCACGCACGGCAACGGCAAAACCGCCGCAAACGCGAAACTATCCGAATAGCTTTTGACAATTTCCGAAAGCTCCTCGTTGATAATCCGGGCGGCCTCGCAGGATTTTTTATCGTCTCCGTTGTGAATGTGGGGCGCGGGGATTGATAGCGCTGTATAAGTAATCCCGGCCTCCCGCATAAATTCCAAATGCGTTTCCGCGCTCCACGCCGGGAGAGGGAAACCGTCGTCCTGAATGGGGTCAACGCCCAGCGCGGACAGGCTTTCCCGAAACGCCGCCGTCACCGGGTGGGCATGAAAGTCTACCGTGTCATAATTCCGCATAGTCACCGCTCCGCTTCCAGAAGTTTTTTTGCGCAGGGGTAGGCCAATTCGTAAATGCTGTGGTAGACGTACCTCACGTTCGCCGCGTCCATAGCCTGTCTCTGCTGTTCCGTCACCACGCAGTAGGGATAAATCCCATAAATAAACGGGAAAAAGGCGTAGATAAAGTTCCGCCTGTTCTCCAAACGCATTTCCGGGCAGAACTTTTGCAAAAGACAGTCCACGGCTTTCATGGAATTTCCGAACGCCGCCTTAAATTCCGTCAGGCGTTCCATCCGGCTGTTCGCCTGCATGTCAAAGTGGTTTATGCTCATCAGTTTCAAAAGTTGCGTCCGCCGTTCCAAAGAATGAACCAACGCGCTCCTCCTGTTCTTTATCGCACGATATTGACATTAAGTCAGCATCCGTATTATGTCCTATATGCGACAATGCGTCAATATTGCTTTGAGAGAATACTATTCTTGAAGGCGTCGCGCTCATGAAACGCCGAAATTAGGGTCTTTATAAGGCGACTTTCCGCCTTCTTATGCGCTTCCTCTATAACATTATGGGCGTATAAATGTCAATTTTGAGATAGGCTCTAATCCCGTGACATTTTACTACTTACAGGACACGCCGGGGACACAAGCTCTTCCCTCGGCGTGTTGAATTTCCATTTAATCAGGGAATCAGGCGTTCAAGAGTTTCATAGAGGCGTTCCGGCTCAACGGGTTTGCTCAGGTGCGCGTTCATGCCCGCCTGTAACGAACGCTGCACATCTTCGTCGAAAGCGTTTGCGGTCAGGGCGATAATAGGAATGGATTTCGCGTCGGGGCGATTCATGGCGCGGATAGTCTCGGTCGCGCCAAGGCCGTCCAAAACCGGCATACGAACGTCCATCAGTATCGCGTCATACGTGTTCTCAGGACTTTGGGAGAACATTTCAACGGCAATCGCGCCATTCTCCGCATGATTGACCGTCATATTCCGCATCGTCAGGACTTCCATCATGATTTCCGCGTTAATCGGCATATCTTCCGCCAACAGGATGCGCTTCCCTGTAAGGTCCGTCTTTCGCACGGTCGGATAGCTGACTTGTTTCCGTCGAATCGCCTGTTTGAACTCTTCCAGCACGCCGGAAGCGAACAACGGCTTGGTCATGAAACTGTCAACGCCCGCCGCAATCGCCTCTTCCATGACATCATCCCAACTGTAGGCGGTTAAAATGATAATGGTCGAGTCTCCGTTATATAATTCCCGGATTTTTCGGGTCACTTCCACGCCGTCCTGTTCCGGCATTTTCAAGTCAACGAGAATCAGGTTATAGGATTCGGAGCGCGCCTCCGCAAGTTTGAGCAATTCAATCGCCTCGTTTCCGCTGAGGCGGAAGTCCGAAACGATACCCACTTCTTCAAGCACAAGTTGGGCGTGTTCGCAGGCAACCGGGTCGTCGTCAACGATGAGAACGCGCAAATCCTGCGGGCGAATCTCCGTCCTATCATCTTGCGTGGCTTTTTTGTCGGACGTTCTCAAAGTCACCGTCACCGTGAACGTAGACCCGACGCCCTTTTCGCTCTCAACCGTAATTTTACCGTTCATCATATCCACGATGTTCTTTGTAATCGCCATGCCCAGTCCGGTACTGCCGTACTTGTTGGCTTTGTTCTCATCCTCCTGCGAAAACGGCTCAAAGATGGAAGGCAGATAACTCTTGTCCATGCCAATGCCGGTATCCCGCATCACAAAGCGCAGAGGGGCGTTTCCGTTGAACTGCGAAAGCGCCTCCACGATGAAAGAAACGCTTCCGGGCGCGGGCGTAAACTTCACGGCATTGCCCAGAATGTTGAGAATCACCTGCTTGAGTTTCATATTGTCGCCGATGTAGTAATCATCCGCATGACCCGTAATCCGACAGTCATAGTTCAGGCCCTTTTCTTCGCACTGACTATGAATCATGGTGTTAATCTGCTCCAACATTTCCCGGAAGGAAAATTCCTCGTTTTTAATCGCCACCCGTCCGCTCTCAATGCGGCTCATATCGAGAATGGCGTTAATCAAACTCAGCAGATGTTTGGCGCTGGTTCCGATTTTTTGCAGATATTCCCTTGTGCGCTCCGACAGGTCAGGGTCTTTCAAGGCGATGCTGTTCAGTCCGATAATGGCGTTCATGGGCGTTCGGATTTCATGGCTCATAGAGGACAGGAAAGAAGTTTTCGCCGCGTTCGCCTCCTCCGCCTGCGAGAGCGCGTCCGACAACGCCCGGCTTTTCGCCATCGCCTCCCTTGTCTCCTTATCCACGTCCGAAAATCCCAAGCCCGCCGCGTGAACGTTTTGCTCTTCCCGCTCCTCCATGTGGCGGACGCCCGCTACACGGAGCATTTCGTAGCATTCCTCGCCGTCCTTAACGGTGAGATAGCGGTGGGAAATCAGGCGCTCATTGCGCAATCTTTCACGAATGCTTTCGGGAGCGATAAAGCGCAGAAAATCGGGGCGGTCGTCTTCAATCACAAATTCATTCGCGTACGCCGTAAAAGATTCGAGGTACGGAAAGCTGTCTCCCTCACGGATTCCAAATGTCGCGTCCGCGGAGGCCCGGTAGCATACGCCCTCGTTATTGTCTAGGTCAATGTAATAGACGCTGCGGTAATCGGAGGCCATCGCCGTAATCATCGCGTCCGACTGACGCTTTTGACGTTCCTGCGCCAGCAACTGATTTTGGAGAGCAAGCCGCTCCTCCAGTTCCTTTTGCTTGGCGCGGCTTTCCGCCTCCGCCGTCTCTTTCTCCAAGGCAAGTTTGC
>JAFSOM010000332.1 GCA_017447005.1 Oscillibacter sp. | reverse complement strand
CTGGGCTTGCTATTTACACGCCTGCATACTCTATGTGCAACAGGAGCAAATGACGAATAGTTCCTTGCGTCAGCGCTTCGGACTTCAGTCCACAGCCGCCGGAAGCATATCCAGATTGATAAAAGAAGCCGTTGAGCGGGGTTTTATCAAGCCGTTTGACCCGAATACGTCCAATAAATACATGAAATATGTCCCGGTGTGGGCATAATTTCCGGGGTTATGCTGTACATGTGTCTGGTGCGCTGTCTGAATTTCAGCTTGTATGCGAAGAGGTGCGCCGACAAATGGAACGGGCGGAGGCGGTCACGATGGGCGCGGCGTATTCCGTGGCGCGCCGCCCTGTCGGGGATATCGCGGCGACGCCTCGCCGGACGGTTACTGACACGTTACTAATAAATTGGAATTACTCCGAAAACAGTCAAAACCCGCAAACCGTGGTGGTTTGCGGGTTTCAGCTTGGTGGACGATACAGGACTCGAACCTGTGACCCCCTGCACGTCAAGCATACCACTCAAACCACCCGCAACCCTCGACGCCATGCGGTTTTCACGCATTTGATTTTTTTGAATTTGCAACACTTTTAGCAAATGACCTTAACAAGACATTGAGCGCGTTCGCCGAATATGGAATGAGGAAACATACGTCATTCGATACGAAATCTGATGCGCATATGTTTCGATGAATTGCGGTTCAGCAATTCCATATGAGGTGATTTCGATATGCCTACCAAGATAATTTCCGTTACAAACCAGAAAGGCGGAGTTGGCAAAACGACGACTTCCTTGAATCTGGGCGCGGCGCTTTCCATGGCGGGGAAACGCGTCCTGCTGCTTGACGCCGACCCGCAGGGCAACCTGACCGCGGCTCTCGGCTACGCCCCCGCCTCGCTCGACAATACGCTGGCGAAGCTCATCCTCTCTGCGATTGACGCCCCGGAGGATTTGGAGGCGCGCCTTTCGCGCTCGACCCTCCGGACGAAAAGCGGCGTGGATTTGATTGCGGCCAACAAGCGCCTGTCAGACGCCGCCGCCCGACTTCAGGTTATACGGATGTCCCAGTACGGCTCTGTGAACGACGCGGAGCGTCCCTGCGAAAAGGTTCTGGACAGCGTTATCGAGCCGCTGAAAGACCGGTACGACTACATCGTCATTGACTGCGGACTGAAAGACGAGCTTCTGACGATTAACGCGCTGTCCGCTTCCGACTATTGCATTATCCCGGTGCAGGCGCATTTTCTCGCAAGCGAGGGCATTCCGGAAGTTCTGGCGATGGTGCGCACGGTGCAGGCGCGGTTTAATTCCAATCTGAAAATCGCGGGAATCCTGCTGACCATGTACCAGTCCCGCCCTCAGCTTTGTCAGAGCGTCCGCTCCGGCGTGACCGAGGTTTACGGAACCGACTTTCACGTTTTCGAGTATCCTATCGAGTATACCATCAAAATTGCGGAGTGTCCGGCGGTCGGAAAGAGCATTTTTGACTACGCTCCCAAAAACCCCGCGGCGGAATCCTACCGGAATCTGGCGCGGGAGGTGATGGGGCTTGTCTGACAGAAAGGGCATGGGCGACCTGCTCAAAAGACGCATGACGGAATCGCAGCAAGCCTCCGAACTGACGGCGAGCAATCAGGCTTATGAGAAAATTTTCCAGCAGTCCGCGCCCGCCGTTTCCCCTCTTTTGACAAATCTCGCCCTGAACAGACTGGTTCCCTTTTTTACGGAGGACATCGGATTCAAGCCGTATTCCCCGGAAAAGCTCAAAGCGCTGGCGGAACAGCTTCAGGAGGACGGTCTGCTTGTGCGGATTATTGTGAGGAAAACGCCCGACGGCGACCGCTATGAAATTCTGGCCGGACATAACCGGGTGAACGCCGCGAAACTGGCGGGATGGACGGAGATTCCGGCGGAGGTGGTGGAGGCGGACGACGCCCGCGCCATCGTCATCGCCACGTCCACCAATCTGATTCAGCGGCAAAATCTCTCCATTGTGGAGCGCGGGAAGGCGTACAAGGCTCTTTTGGAGGCGAAAAACCGGAACGGCCAGCGTGACGCCGTGGCCGGGACCTTTGGCGAAATTCGCCAAAGGTACAACGCCCGGCAACTGGTGGCGGAGTTCTTCAATGTCTCCGAGTATGAAATCCGTAAGGCGGTCAAGCTGACCCGTCTGATTCCGGAATTGCTGGAGACGCTCGAAAATTCTCCGAAGCGCCTGTTGCTGTCATGCGCCGACCTGATAGCGGACTACGACGCGGAATCCCAGACCGCGTTCGCGCAAATATGCGCCGTTGAGGAACGCCGCCTGAACCTTGGGACGATGAGACGCATTGTCCGCCAGTGTCCGCCGCCCGCCGCCGACGCGGATGATATTTTAGCCGTTTGGAACGCGGCGGGAGCGGAAGAAAACCGCCCGACAAAATCCGACAAAATCACGTTTGACCGGAAGAAGTTCGCCCCTTTGCTTGACAGACTCGGCGAGAACGTGAATCTGGAGGACTTGTTCCTTAAATTTCTCCGCCAGGTCGTATCCGATTAACGCCTGAAAAATGAATCGCAAATCCCGAAGAAAGTTTTCACGGAGCTTTCTTTGGGATTTTTGATTGGGCGGCTCTATGCGTTCGTCCGTTCCCCTCGCGAACGGACGTCTTGCGGGGAGGCGCTTTTTGGAGGATGGCTCGAAACAGTTGATTTTCCGGGGAGAAACGCGCTATAATAAGCGCGGACGCCATGCAAAGCCTTTTGGGAACGATAACCCTTTATCGGCGCGAACATGCGCCGTTGCAAGGGAAAGCGCGCGGAGGAGGAAACGCCAATGAAAAAGCGGTCGTATCGCATAGAGAAACTGACGCTGAAGGTCGGCGGCGACGACATTTACGGGGTAATGTGTCTGCCCAGCGTAGAGAAGGAAACCTATCCCGCAGTGATTCTCTCCCACGGCTTCGGCTCCAACGCCGAATCCTGCAAGCCCTACGCGAAAATCTTCGCCGCCAACGGCTACGCCGCTTACGCGTTTGACTTCCGGGGCGGCGGCGCCGATTCCAGAAGTTCCGGCGTCACTACGGAAATGTCCGTCCTGACGGAAGCGGCGGATTTGTCCGCCGTACTGAAACAAGTTCGGGCGCTGGACTATGTGGACGAAAGCCGGGTGTTTCTGTGGGGAGCAAGTCAGGGAGGGTTCGTTTCCTCTTACGTCGCGGCGAACCGTCCCGACGACGTGAAAGCCCTGATTCTGTATTATCCCGCCTTTGTCCTTCAGGACGACGCCCATGCCAAGTATTCCAATCTTCATGACATTCCGGAAACCGAAACGATATGGGGAACCGAGATAGGCGCGATTTACAGCATTGACGCCATGTCCTTTGACATTTACGCGGTTATTGGAAACTACAAGGGCGATGTCCTGATTGTCCACGGCGACAAAGACGATGTCGTCCCGCTGTCCTATTCGGAACGCGCCGCGACGGTCTACAAATCCGCCAATCTGATTGTGTTTGAGGGCGGCGGACACGGCTTTAGCGACCGCATAGACGAGGCCGCCGTGTATTCTCTGGACTTTCTTCGGGTGCATACCGCGTAATTAAAGGAGGGCTTCTCATGAAACGCAATACGCATTCGGCGGAAAGCGCGTTCCGTTTACTGCTGACGCTTGTTGCCGCCGCGCTGATTCTTCCAACTTTTGCGCGGGCGGCGCGTATTTCGCGGGATGAGCCGCCCGCCGCTGTACAGGGCGAAGCGGAGACGACAGTAACGGTGGAGGATTTCGGCGCGGTGGGGGACGGCGTTCACGACGACGCCGAAGCAATCGAAAACGCGCTGAACTCCGGCGCCGCGAAAGTGGAATTTGGCGCGGGTAAAACCTATCTGTACAAAAAAGCCATCGTTATGACCGCAAGCAATGTGGAGATTGCGGGAAATAGGGCGACGCTCGAATGGGATTCGGAAACTCCGTTTGAAGACTGGCGGGAAATGATGATAGCAAGTTGGGAGCCGGAAAGCCCGGTGACAAATATCTATCTGCATCATCTGAACTTTCTCACGCCCAATATGAGCGTTGAACGGGTTTCAAGCGTCCAGCTTCTCCTGTTTAACTGCTCCGGCGTTCGTGTGGAGGACTGCGGTTTCCTGATTACGGAGGGCGGAGGCAACGAGGCGAACGCCGACGGCGGCAGAGGCGCGACGAATATCTGGATTTACGGCGACTGTCACAACGTCACTGTCCGGGACTGCGCCCTGCGGAACCTGAGCCACGCCAGCGGCAGTCCCGTGGCGGGAGACCCCTATTTGGGAGCCGGCGGGAACGTCTGGGTCAGCGGATATACCGACGCCAATACGCCGGACAGCTCGATTAGCGACATTTCCATTTTGAATAACCGGATAGAAAAAAGCTGCCATGACGAATCCATCGCAGTCTGGAGCGCGGAGGCCGAACGGATTTTGATTGACGGCAACGAGTTTGACATCCACGAAAAAGAGGACGGGGTACTGGATTACAGCGACATGATTTTCACTTTTGGAAATCTTGAGGGGTGCGCGGAGGGAAAAACGGATACGGTGAAGGACGTTCACTTTACCCATAACACGGTCAGGGCGGAATCAAGAAACTATCTGTTCTTATGCGGCGGCGGGGAAGGCAGCGAGCCGGTGGACATCAGCGACAACGATATAACATGGACAAAAGTGGGTTCCATGAACAGCTTTGTCGGCCTTGTGCATACGGGCAGAAATTTCTGCGACGTTGTTTTCAAAGGTAACCGCGTTCTATTGGAGGATTCCGGCGACAGCGGCGAGTTCTACAAACTGTTCAGTTCCCGCAGAACCAAAGTAGTAGGCAACACGGTGACAGTTAATCGGCAGTTCGCCCATATCTGCGACCTCGATGACGGGGCGGCGCGCCAGAATGACACTTCCACCTTTGAGAATAACCATTTTATCATCAACACGGCGAATCTGGGAAACTATATGTACCAAGGCTATGACTTCCACGGCAATACCGTCGAGTTTAACGCCGTCTCTCCCAACTCGGTGTTCACTTTTTACGAGACGGCCTTTTCCCGGAGGACGGCAAACCTCAGCGGCAACCGAATCGTATTCCGCGGCGTCTGAGGGAACGCTTCCTATGGCCGCACGGCGCTGACGCTGGGGAAGTGTACGCTGAATGGTTGCGACGTTGATATTTCGGGCAATGAATTTTATACGACGGTTCCGCAAAGCGGCGACGAGGCCTACGCCTTGGT
>JAFSOM010000331.1 GCA_017447005.1 Oscillibacter sp. | reverse complement strand
TGGCGTTTGGCGTCGGCGTAACGGCGTTATCGGCGGCGAGGCGTCCGGCGTCCACGCCGTATTCCGCCGCAATGCCCGAAAGCGTCTCCCCGGGCCGTACCACATGGATGGTCATGCAATCACCCCGTGACAGACTATGCCAACGACGCCCCGCATATGCGCTTCTTTATACTGTCTCACTCGATAAATATAACCGGGTTTGGGCGCTTCCAACAGCGCCGCGTCTGATATAAGTCTCGTTGCGAACAACGGGCCGAGAGCGCCCGTCGCGCCGGATTCGTTGATTCCCTTAAGAATCAATCCTTTCGCTATATTTCCGATACTATCGCGCATTTTATGACGCCTCCCGTCTGCCGCGGAGCTTATCATAAAAACGCGTCTCTTGACCGCATGGAATTTAGTTTCTCTTTTATGAAACGAACTGGAAAATTTAATTTCGTAATGTTGACAAAAGAACATGAAAGGTATAAAATGAAATATCAGTCTCTAAGTTTTTCCAAAAACAAAGCAAACGAATCTTTGCTCAAACTGTGATAGGGTCATGGCGCCCAAACAAACTGCGCGGAAACAGGCCGTTCCCATGACATTGCGTCAGTTATCGATTCTTTTTGAACGCGCATATTCCCCGCAAAAAAAGCGCGGAGTTCTGACAAAAATAATTCAGGCTCAGATTTTTTACTGTATATTCGGCGCTGGAACGTTGCTTTCCGCATGTTCAGAGCAACCTCCCGGCGCGCTCGACAGAGGACAGGGGATGCAAAGAGCAAACGCCGCCTATATGCTCTCACTGCTCATCCCGCGATAGCGGAGAACCGACGGACGGAAGAAAGGAATGAGCTGATTTGGAAAGTCTGCGCAAAAAAATTCAGGACGGAATCAGCGAGGACGAAAAGGCGGATATTCTGATTCGCCTGCTTTCGCGTATTGAGGACAATCAGGGAATCGGCGCCGACCCGGAAGAAATTATGCTGGGCGAGGACAATGAGATAACCATTGAGTGCGTCCGGGAGGGAATCAACCTTGCCTTTCTACCGCCGGAGGTGATTTCCGCCTTTGCCAGTGACAGCGGCGCGCCTTCCATTGGCGAGCCGCAGGCGTGTTTTCTTCTCGGAATGATTGCGTATTTCATGGCGCGTGGCGCGGACTATTACAGCGTCCGCGGCCTGTGGGCGCTGGAACTGGCGCGGAATCCGGACGGGCGGCGCTACGTGATTCCGCCGGAAGAGGTCGCCGATATTCCATACGGGAACGCTATCAGCGCCCTGACCGCCGTCGAGAGCGGGGAGCGCGCGCGTGGCCTAAGAGACCTGCGGAGTTACATCACCTCCAATATGCCGGAAAGGGCGCGTATCCGGTACTGGTGCGACGGACAGCTCGTGGAGACGGAAGAGCGCGAGTTGCGAAACGATATTGAGAACCTCCTGAACGGCGAAAGCGTCACATTTCACGGCGTCGCCTACAGCGCGGCGTCGTCCGGCCCGGTGCGGATTCCGTACCGCCCCGGTACGCGCCAGTACGACGTGCGCCTCAGACGGGCGGAACACGCGGGCGTGGGTCTTTGTCGGCGACTTTTCATCAGAAAGGCCTATCTCACGGGCAGGAACGCGGACTTTGAGCATTTTATGCCGTTTCTGGAACTGCGCGACAACGCTTCCAAAGAGCTTTCATTGAAAATGAGCTATCCCAGTTGCGAATTGAGCCTCTTTGAGAGTCGGGAGGGCGAAAACGGTCGCTTCAGGCTCATCAAGCGTTACGTCATCCCGAAACCGGTCAACAGCGGCTTGAGCGATTATACGCTCCGATTCGCTTATCTTGCGCAGAGAGGTCTTGTACAGGTTCGTATTACAGGGGACGGCGGCGCGGAAATTGCCCCGCCCGTAAGCCTGCAAATGTAGGGGGCGCGATGGGAATTTTACGTTACAGCGCCCGTATCGGACAATGCGCCGTACTCGGCCCCGGCGAACGGGCGGTCATTTGGGTGCACGGATGCTGTTTTTCCTGTCCGGGCTGCATTGGCGAACGCTACCGCTCCGGACCCGCAAAGGAGACCGATTCCCGGGAGATGGCCTCGTGGTTTCTGGCGCAGGGAACGGGCGAATTGACCATCAGCGGCGGAGAGCCTATGCTGCAGGCGGAGGCGCTGTCCGAAATGCTGGAACAAATCCGGAAGGAGCGGGAATGCGGCGTCATTGTCTATACCGGCTTCGTCTACGAAACCCTGCTGGAAAAAGCGGAGCGCGATACCGCCCTGAAGTCCTTCCTGAACGGAATCGACCTCTTGATTGACGGCCCGTACATCCGCGAACTGGATGAAAACCAGCCTTACCGGGGTTCCGGCAACCAACGCCTGCTGACGCTGTCGCCCCGCTATGAGGAGGCCTTAGAGAGCTATTACGCGGCCCCGTCGCGTCAGGTCGAGATTCGCCTGTCCACGGAGCGCACGATTCTGGCGGGCGTTCCCAGCCGGGAACAGGCGGAGATTTGGAATAAAATCAAAGAACTGGGTGACAGACATGACGACTGAGTGGAAACTGCGAGAAGGAACAGGCGAGAGTGACTTTTTCGTGACGGTGGATACGCCGCGTATGGTCGCTTTAAGCGTCTCGGAGGAAGAGCCGCGCCTGATGGGAATCGCGGGAAAAATCAGGGAACTCTACCGCGTCGGTTCTTGGATGGCGGAATCCTTCCGGGACAACAGTCGGGCATTGAATTTGTTGTGCAGGAGTTCCCGCATAGAGAGCTTGAAACTGGAATTTCAGGACGGCGCAGTGTCGCTGTCAGTACGGCCCGGCGGCGGATGGGCCGACGACTGTCCCGGATACTTTGAGGGGGCGCTTTCCCTGACTCTGCTTCCTCATCAGAAAATCATCGTTCAAACGGAGGGCGGGAATACGCGGACGCGACCAGAGCCTGTCGACGCCGAACCGGAGTCGCCTGTCGAGGAACCCTTCTACGCGGATAACCGTCAGGAGGAAATGGAACGTCTGAGGGAAGAAGTGACCCGCGCACATCACAAGCTGAATGCGCTGGAGGTTCAAAATCAGACGCTTCAAGACGCGATTGCTCAAAGAATGGACCGGGAATATTTTCCGTATCTCCAAGAGCGGACGGAATCTCTGGGGGAGGAACTCCGCGAAAGAATCCGGCGCGCTGAAGCGGAGGAGGCGCGGCTGAACTGTCTGCGGCAGGATTTGGAGGCGGCGAAGAGCATGGAGGAATTTCGAGTTCTGGATATTGAACAGTGCGAGCGGGACTTGAGCGAACTGCGCCTCCGGTTGCGCTGGGACGAGGAGACCGCCGCGCTGATGAGAAATGACATATTTTTCCGGGGCGGCACGGTCAACGAGGCGCTGGAAAAGGTCAGGAGCGCTCTGGACGATACGGAGGAGCAAATCAGACGGGTAGTTCAGGCGCGGGAGCAGTTTAACAGAACCGTTCAGGATTCCATTTTGACTGGAAACGGCTCGGTTACTTCCGGCGAACGGCAGGGAGGCGCAAATCATGGCGACGGTCGCGCAGTTGAACCGGAGAATCCGTGAGTTAGAGACGGAACTGCAAAGGCTGAACGGGCGGCAGGACAGCGTCCGTCAGCGGATGGAGCGGGAAGCGCGGGAGCGGATTCAGGGAATACGGCAGGAAATGGCCCAGTCTCTGAACCGTCTGGACGTGCGGAACCGTGAACGCGTGGAGGCGTTGCGGGGCGAACTCTCCCGGGAAATGCGGCGCAGTCTGGAGGAAATCCGCCGCCGCGACGCACAGACCCAGCGCGAAAGGCAGGAACTGCTCCGGAAACTGAGCGATGTCAACGAGGAGTTGCGCAGGGAACTGGACGATATGCGGCGTCAGGAAGTCCGGCGCAATCAGCTTGGCGGCGCGATGGCCAAAGAGGCCGAGGAAAAGGCGCGGGCGCGGGCGTCGCGGGTCGCGCTTTTGCCCCATGAGTTTTTCTGTCCGGGACAGCTCGACGTTTTTCGGGAACACCTCCGTTTCGCCCGGACGATGATGGAGCGGCGAATGTTTGACGCCGCCACGGCAGTCGCGGACGCCGCCCTGTCAGAACTGGAAATTCTTGAAATCAACGTGCGCGAGGCCCAGAGGGAATGGGAGGAACTCTATCACGTTTACAGTTCCATCATTCAGGAATTATACGACCGCCTCTCCCAGTTTCAGGAGGAACGCTTACGAACCGTCTGCGGCTCGTTTTCCCTGAAAGAGGCGGATTGGGAGTATTGGAGCGGCGGAGAGTTCCGGAAAGTCCGGGACGATATTCTCAACGCCCATAAACTGATAGGGGACATCGAACACTGCGGGGGCGTTACGGCGTACCTCAACAGCGGACAGGCCGTGAGGGAGTTTCAGTTCAGCCGGCAAATCACGAGCCTCTACCGCATGGAGGAACGACTACAGGCGGTGACGCAGGCGATTCGGGAGGAGCGCAGTTTATCCGACGAACGTTTCCAGATGGGACGGACGGTGGCGGAAAGCCTCCGGGCGGTGGGCTATCAAATTGTGTCCTGTCGTTTCCGCGGACAGCCGACCGAAGAGCCTCTCGAAAGTTATGACGTGACCGCGACCGCCAACAATCTCGACCGCGTCACAATCACCTTTTGCCCCGTTCGGCAACATGGCGTAGCCGTGCGGAACGTCTGCTTGATTCGCACGGATTTGCAGTCGGTTTCTAACGCGTGGATTGCGCGGAAGCAGGCTAAGGAGATTCAGGACATTCTCGCAGGGCAGTTCCCGGACTTGCGGACGGACATATGTCCGATGGAAATGGACAGCGCCGTTTTGGAGGAGCGATACAAGCGCCCCCCGGACATTCCGGCGCTCTACAAAGAGATGGAAAGACGGTATCGGTAAATCAGACAAGGAGGAACGCGTATGAGCGGAGAGGCTGGGGGCGCGCTGATTGGCGGATTGCTGCTGTTAGGCGCGGTTCCTGTCATTCTCGGCGCGGCGGCGGTCGTAGGCGCGGCGGCGGGAATCGGGGCCATTGGAAAGAGCGTGGCGAAGGAGGCCGAACGGCGTCGGGAGCGTCAGCGTTTGGAACTCGACAACTGCAGTGCGGAACTTCAGGAATTATACGGGCGGATGAACGCGGCTCTTGCGCGGCAGGATAGTCAGTGGAACGACTTTCACGCGCAAATGGGGGCGCAATTGGACGGGCTGTCGAAACAGTTACAGGACTCCGTCAAACGCGGGGAAAATTCCGAACAGCTCAACCGAACCCTTCGGGCGGCGCGCTCTCAGACTTCCGAAATGATAGCGCGAAACCGTGAGGAAATGTCGCGCCGGATTGAGGAGGAGAGCCGGAGGGAAACGGCGGCGATTCTCTCTCAAATGCGGACGGCGGAACAGGCGCGCATGGACGCGGCCAACTGGCGCGAACAGACGGAGGCCGCCAAGGCGGGACAAAAGGCGATGGCGGAAAGCCTGTTGCGGGACGCGCAGGCGTCCGTGAGACTGCTGGAACGCCTGGACGACGGCGACGCGGGATTTGCCGCGCAGACACAGGCCATGCGCCGCGCCTGTGAGAGCGCCGGCACGGCGATTGCAAACGGCGCGTATCAGACAGCCGCCGCCGGCGCCCAACAGGTCATTACCCGTTGCGCGAGCCTTGCCCTGACGCATGAACAGCAACGGCGCGAAGAGGATGAAATCCGTCTGGCCCTGACCAGCCGACTGCAAGGACTGCGGGCGGAACTGCGGAGCCAAAGCGTGGTGAAATTTCAGGACCCCCGTTTCGGCGAAAAGACCGAGAGACTGGACAGCTTCACGCAGGGCGAATTTTCCAGAATAGAAAAGGAAGTGGACGAGGCGCTCTTACGGGCGGAACAGACGCGCAATGTCCATCTTCTCCGGCAGGCCTTAGAGGATGTCGAGAATCGGCTGGTTCCCCGCGTCAGCAATGTTATCCGCGTGGGACACGAGAAACTTCTGTTCTATTACGAGCGTCTCCACGCCCTTCAGGTCATTGCCGAGCACATGAAAGAGCAGGACTATACCGTAGACTGGGCGCAGTCCGCAGGCAATGACGTGACGCAGAAACTGGCGCTGCACTTCCGGAACGAGCGGTCGGGAAATTCCGTCGCCGTCGCGCTGGATGAAAACGTCAGCGCGCAGGAATTGGGGGACATGGCCATGGAAGTGATGTTCTATTATCACGGCGGGCGCGACGTTACCGAAGAGGAAAAACAGCGGATTCGTCAGGGAATGCTACAGGCGTTAAGCCGGGAGGGAATTAGCGGCGACCTTCACTGTACCGGAAGCAGAAACAGGTCGGCGGACAATCAGACGCTGAACAGTTTGGAAGCTGTGCAGTCTATGGAAGTCAGGCCGATTCCGTTGTTGAACTGACCTCCCCCATCCGGAACGGAGAGGAGGACAAGAGTTGACCACTTTTTTGGAGACGTTGAAAGAACGCTCGAAAAGTTTCGTTCTTTACGGCAACCTGAACGACAGCTTTCTATGCGGCGATTTGGTTGTCCGGTCGATTGAGCAGTATTTAGTCTGTCTGCTGAAAAGCCGCGGCTACAAGCATATCATTTTCTACGGCGACGCCGGCACAAAGGGCGCCTATTGCCTCGACGAAATCAGCGCGAAATTCTTTTTTAATGAAAATTCCGATTCCTCCCGACAGGAGCGCGAAACTGGAAGTTCCGCCTCCGGAGGCCTTGATATTTCTCAGATGATGGGGCGCGGTTCCTATCAGCCCGGAGACACGCCCGCCGCGCCTTCCGATACCAGCGCTGAAACTACTCCCGACGCCGAAAGCGCGCCTTCCGGGACAGCCCGACGCGGCGTCTTGCGTTACGCTTTCCGGAATATGTCCCTTCCTACGTTCGTCCAGAAAATCACCCCCCTCATGCTGGATTCGACAAGCGACATGGCGGTTGTTTTCTACAATATTTTCACGACGGAAATGGGAAGCGTCATGTCCATGCAGGACAACATACTCTCCGTTTGGGAACAAATGCGCGATCCGGATGGCGTCCATAATCTCTGTTTCCTGATGGCTCCGGAAACCTTCGATTCCGTCGAACCCCTGATTCAGCGGCTAACCCACATGGGCCTCGCCTCCAAATTCGTCAGCGTCGACAGGGACAGGCACGCGTGGCTGAACCCGAATACTTGCATTGAGATTGGATTTCCCAAAACGGACGAAATCCGCAGTCTTCTTCGCAGACTGGCGATTTTGGGCACAGAGATGAAGGGGCGTAAAATTCGTTTCGCCTATGCGGACTTGGACAACTTGGCTACGGAGATTATGTTTTGCAGCAGATATTGCGACTCCAAACGGGATGCGCGTCTGGTCTTCAGCACGGCGGAGTTTATGCGGCAGATTCTTCTTCGCCTTCAAACCTATGTCGATGACGCGCCGGGGAGCGGGGATGTGGAACTCACCGTGGAAGTCATTGACCGTCTCTGGAACAGGCCGAGCCGGGATTCCGAACCCGCGTTGGAGAAAATCAACCGTCCGGGGTGGGAGCGCGCCTATCAGGTGATTCGCGGCGCCATTGAGGAGAGCGAGCGCGCCTGTCAGCGGGACAACGCGCAGTCCGCGGCGCCGCCACCGCCGGATGTCGCGGTAGAGCGCCTTCAGAGCGCCTCGCCGGAAACGCTGGCGCGCCCCCGGATTCCGAATTTCGTACTGATGGGCAACCCGGGCGTCGGCAAGACGACTATTGCCCGCCTGATTGGTCAGGCCCTCCGGGAGCACGGAATCTTACGGATTGGCAGTACTGTGGAAATCACGCGGGAAAACTTAACCAGCAGTTTTGTGGCGGGGATTCCCAAGGCAACCATGGAGTGCGTCAACCGGGCGGAGGAATGCGCGCTTTTCATTGACGAGGCTCACGCCTTGGGCTACAATGACGGCGGCGGGGGACGGGTGGACACGGGAAATGAGGTCATTTCCACGCTCAACAACGCCATGACAGACCCGAATCGTCATTTTAGCGTCATTCTGGCCGGGTACCCGGACGAAATGGAGGAGGTATTTAAAAAGGACAAGGGATTTAAGCGGCGCTTTGGGGAAAACCACTTTATTGTGATTGACGATTACAAGCCGGAACTTCTGGAACTCATTTTCACGCAGGCGGTCACGAGACACAAGTGCCGTCTTGCGCGGGAACTCACCGAGACGCCCGACGCGCAGACGCGTGAAAGTCCCCTTGCCTGCTTCTTCTCCCGGCTCTACCATGAGCGCGACCGCGCCCGCTTTGGCAATGGCGGCGATATGGAGCGCCTCGCCACGCGGGTTTGCGGGAGGTCGCCCGACGGAATCATCAGGCGGGAATATTTCTATGACAGTCAGACTGACGAATCATGGTTCGCGCCGCTCAATCCGAAAAATTCCGTGCAAAAGTCTCTGGAAAAGCTGGACAGCCTGTGCGGACTGACGCAAATCAAGCGGGACGTTCATCGGCTGATTGACACGGCGCGGGTGGAACAAATGCGCCGCGAAAAGGGATTGCCGCAGGATGACAGCATGAGCATGCACATCGCCTTTTTGGGCAATCCGGGCACGGGAAAGACGACAGTCGCCCGCCTTATCGGGGAAATTTACCACGCAATCGGACTGCTTCCGCAGAACAAAATGCGCGAAGTCAGTCGGGCGGACTTGGTCGCCGGATACGTGGGGCAAACGGCGCTGAAAACGCAGAGCGTCATTGAGGACGCCTTGGGCGGGATTCTCTTGATCGACGAGGCCTACAGCCTGAAAGGCTCCTACGAAAACGACTTCGGTCAGGAAGCCATTGACACGCTCCTTAAGGCGATGGAAGACCACAAAGATGAACTGGTCGTCATTGTCGCCGGTTATACGCAGCCTATGCTCCGCTTTCTTGACTCTAACCCCGGCTTGCAGTCACGCTTTGCCAGACGCTTTGACTTCCCGGACTACAGCCTGTCCGAACTGGAAGAGATTCTTGGAATCTTTTTGAAAAAAGGACACTATATTATGGCGGAG
>JAFSOM010000330.1 GCA_017447005.1 Oscillibacter sp. | reverse complement strand
CGCCTCGCCGCTCCCCGTTTGCATATAGTGGGTATCGGGTCCGGCGGCGAAACCGGAGAAGCCGTTCAACGCCGCGCTGAAATCCGCGTCGCTGGTCTCGTAGGAGCGATAATAGGCGTAATACCGCACCGAATAGGTCCACGTCTGGATTTTGCGGTAGACGAACGTAATGACGTTGTCCTCGCCGCCGTTCTTCGACACCGCGACGGAGCCTAACGTGCTCAACGGGTAGTAGCCCTCGAAATACTTCGCCTGCGCGACGCATACGGAGCCGACCTCCTGATTGGCCTTCACATCCGTTATCGCGTTGCCGCTGTCGTCCGTGAACGGCGTCCGGTCCTCCCGGATATACTTGATGGTCACGTCTTCGTACTCCGCCGCCGTCGCCGATTCCCATTTCGCCGTCAGGTCAAAATTCTTCTTATAGCAATCCAAAAAAATCTTGCTAATAACAGATAGAAATGATATAATAGTAAAGAGGTGATTGTGATGTTGAACAATGAGGAAAGAAATTTACTGGTAAAAACCTATAAGGAAATGCCTGACGCCGCAAAACTTGCGAAAGTTTACAATGTAAGCGTCAGTAGCGTATACCGACTGGTTCGTCAGATGAAGGATACCGGGTCTGTGGATTTGCGGACAGGTTCAAGAGGCCGCAAGCCGTCTCTGACTTCGGAAGACATTGAGAATATCAGACAGACTGTTATCGAACAGCCTGACATTACAATTCATGAAATCAATGTCAAACTGGGCCTTTCCGTCTGTGACGAGACAATCCGGACGAAAGTTGCGGCAATGGGGCTGAATTACAAAAAAAACGCTCCACGCCTCGGAACAGGAGCGGCCTGACATTCAGGCAAAGCGGGAATGGTGGCGCAAATGGCAGGAAAGCATGATGACGCCAAGCCTTTACAGACTGGTATTTCTGGATGAAAGCGGGGCGAATACGAATCTGACCCGTCTTTACGGGCGGGCTTTTGGCAAAGAACGGGTGAAAGACCATATTCCTCTCAATAAGCCGAAAAACACAACGATTCTTTCCTCCATGCGTCTGGACGGAACTGTCGCCTATACGACTTACTCCGGGGGAACGACGGGCGATAAATTCCTTACATATTTGAAAGAAACGCTGATTCCCACGCTTCATCCGTGGGACATTGTCATCATGGATAATCTGCGTACCCATCATATTGAAGAAGTGAGAACGCTTCTCTCCCGCGCCGGAGTGATGCTGATGTATCTTCCGGCCTACAGTCCGGATTTGAATCCGATTGAGATGATGTGGTCAAAAGTAAAAGCAATTCTGCGTAAAGTAAAAGAGCGGACTGTGGAAAATCTGATTGCCGCGATTGAAGAGGCAATGAAAGAAATCACGCCGGAAGATTGTCAAGGATGGTTCCGTAAGGCCGGTTATCGCTAATACTGATATTTTTTGGGATTGCTATAATGACATGACGGTGTATTTTATGAACACGAACCATGACTACATTGCCCACAAGAACAAAGAGTTCTTTGAAAACGCCCGATTTGTAGCTCTGAAATGAAGAAAGCCCCATATCCGGGCCGTCTACCAAACTGACCGGATATGAAGCTATACAAACCAACCCACAAAGGGGAAGGCGCAGTTCTCATTATAACGCGCCTCCCCATGAGAATCAAGAGGAGGATACGTTATGAACATCAAGTACAGTGCCACGAAAACCGCCGCCATCGTCCGTTTCGGAAATGAACTCCGCATCGACCGCCGTCATCCCCATGCGCAGGAACTGGCGGAAATCGCTCTTGAAATGAAGCTCCATGTGAAACTGCTGGACGCTGACGGGGAGAAGGGCTTCAAATTGCTCGACCGCGTACAGGCTCTGGCTGGAGAGGACGCCGCCAACGCGCTGCTGTTCGCGTGGCATGATTACCACAGGGAGAAGCGGATTGCGGCGGCGGAACGGGAAGCGCGGGCGTGGGTGTCCGTGTGGGCCAGCATGGACCCGGAGGATG